>NZ_JBFBIK010000075.1:22893-35401 GCF_040685555.1 Sphaerisporangium sp. NPDC088356 | reverse complement strand
CGATCACGACCGTTTGGTTCTCACGGACGAGACCAGTGGTGAGCTTGTGCAGGAAATCCCGCCGCCGGTCGGCGATCCGGGCGTACACCTTGGCGACGCGGAGCTTCGCCTTGCCCCGGTTCGCGGAGCCCTTGGCCTTGCGGGCCAGTGCCTCGTGGCGGAGCTGATCGCGGCCACGTCCGGGCTGGGCTACCGGATCACCCGGGCCCAGCGGTTCCTGCAGACCGACCGCATCTTCGCGATCCTCGTGGTCATCGGCCTGATCGGGCTGACCATCGACATCACCCTGCGCCTGGTGCGCGCACGCGTCGGGAGGTGGGCCGCGTGACGTTGCGGCTGGAGGGGGTCGGCAAGGAGTTCACGCCGGGCGTCCCGGTGCTGGCCGGCCTCGACCTCACGATCGCGCCCGGGGAGTTCGTCTGCGTCGTGGGCGCCAGCGGATCCGGCAAGAGCACCCTGCTCTCGCTGATCGCCGGGCTCACGCCGCCGACCACCGGCCGGGTGCTCCTCGACGGGAACGAGGTGACCGGCCCCGGCCCCGAGCGGGGGCTGGTGTTCCAGACGGCGTCCCTCTACCCGTGGCGCAGCGTGGCGCGGAACGTCGCCTTCGGGCTGGAGTCGCTCGGCATCTCCCGAGCCCGGCGCGAGGAGCGGGTCGGGCGGCTGCTCGACGAGGTGGGGCTCGGTGACCTCGCCACCGCCCTGCCGGGGCGGCTGTCGGGCGGCCAGCAGCAGCGCGTCGCCATCGCCAGGGCGCTCGCCTGCTCGCCGCGCGTGCTGCTGCTCGACGAGCCGTTCGGCGCCCTGGACGTGCAGACCAAGGAGGACATGCAGCTCCTGATCCGCCAGGTGTGGCTCGACGTCTCGACGACTGTGATCATGGTCACGCACGACGTCGAGGAGGCGGTCTTCCTCGGGCAGAGGGTGCTCGTCCTGTCCTGCGATCCCGGCAGGACGCCCGTGACCTCCCCGTCGGCCTCCCCTCGGCCCGCTCGCTGGAGGACAAGCGCTCGGCGGAGTTCCTCGCCCTGCGGTCGGAGGTCGAGGACCTGGTCCGTGCCGAGCACCGCGCCCATCAAGCACGCGTGTAGGTTCGGCTAGGCAAGGACCTCGATATTGAAGGGATGATCGCAATGGCGACGACACGTACCGCGACGACCCAGTGGAAGGGCGCGCTGCTCGACGGCTCGGGCACCGTCTCGCTCGACACCTCGGGGGTCGGGACGTTCGACGTCTCGTGGCCCTCGCGCGCCGAGCAGGCCAATGGCAAGACCAGCCCCGAGGAGCTCATCGCGGCTGCCCACTCCTCCTGCTTCTCGATGGCCCTCTCGCACGGGCTCGCCCAGGCGGGCACGCCGCCGCAGCAGGTCGAGACCAAGGCGGACGTGACCTTCCAGCCGGGCGAGGGCATCACGGGCATCGTTCTGTCCGTACGGGCCCAGGTCCCCGGCATCTCGGCTGCGGACTTCCAGACCGCCGCCGAGACCGCCAAGGCCAACTGCCCGGTCAGCAAGGCTCTCGCGGGCACCACGATCACGCTGAACGCCGAGCTGATCGGCTGATGACCCGTCCCGGCCCCCGCGTGCGACGTCACGCGGGGGCCGTTTCGTGCGTGCTTCGTCTGGCTTGTACCGTTTACTGGGTGTTTGCGTGTTATATACAGATTTATCGGTTACGTGTAGGTTGTTGCCACGCTGGCGGGTGCGATCCACGGTCTGTTCGATCAGTACCCCTAGCGGGCCAAAAGATCTGGTAAATCAGACCCGCGGCCCTAATATCGACAGTAGAGCCGGGACGTAAGCATCCAGGGACGCGGCAACGGAGCCCTGACCAGAGAGGAGCTGACGGGGCACCGGGTCACGACAGGAAACACGACGCGATCGAGCTGCACCGCGGACCGTTCCCACGACCACAATGAGGCTACATGCGTGAGGTCTGGCCTGGAGAGCCGTACCCGTTGGGCGCCACCTGGGATGGAGCCGGTACGAGCTTCGCACTCTTCTCCGAGGTCGCCGAGCGGGTCGAGCTCTGCCTTTTCGACGACTCCGGCGAAGAGACCCGCATCGATCTCCCCGAGGTCGACGGCTTCGTCTGGCACGGCTACCTCCCCGGCGTCATGCCCGGCCAGCGGTACGGCTACCGCGTGCACGGGCCGTACGACCCCGCGAGGGGGCACCACTGCGATCCCAGCAAGCTGCTGCTCGACCCGTACGCCAAGGCGATCGAGGGCGACGTGCACTGGGACCGGTCGCTGTTCTCCTACCAGTTCACCGACCCCGGGCAGCGCAACACCGACGACAGCGCCCCGCACATGCCGAAGAACGTCGTCGTCAACCCCTTCTTCGACTGGGGCAACGACCGCCCGCCCCGCACGCCGTACCACGAGACCGTGATCTACGAGGCGCACGTGCGCGGGCTCACCATGCGCCATCCGGACGTGCCCGAGGAGCAGCGCGGCACCTACGCGGGGCTCGCCCACCCGTCGGTGATCCAGCACCTGCTCAGCATGGGCGTGACGGCGGTGGAGCTCATGCCGGTGCACCAGTTCGTGCCCGAGCACGCGATGGTGGCCCGTGGCCTCACCAACTACTGGGGCTACAACACGATCTCCTTCCTGGCCCCGCACAACGCCTACTCGAGCGCGGGACAGCGCGGCGGGCAGGTGCCGGAGTTCAAGTCGATGGTCAAGAGCCTGCACGCGGCGGGCATCGAGGTCATCCTCGACGTGGTCTACAACCACACCGCCGAGGGCGACCACATGGGGCCGATGCTTGCCTACCGGGGCATAGACAACGCCTCCTACTACCGGCTGCTCGACACCGACCGCCGGCTCATGCTCGACTACACCGGCTGCGGCAACTCCCTGAACGTCCGCTCACCCCACGCGCTGCAGCTCATCATGGACTCGCTGCGCTACTGGGTCATGGAGATGCACGTCGACGGCTTCCGGTTCGACCTGGCCGCCGCCCTGGCCCGCGAGCTGCACGACGTCGACCGGCTGTCGTCGTTCTTCGACCTGATCCAGCAGGATCCGGTGATCTCCCAGGTCAAGCTGATCGCCGAGCCGTGGGACGTCGGCCCGGGCGGCTACCAGGTGGGCAACTTCCCGCCGCTGTGGACCGAGTGGAACGGCAAGTACCGCGACAGCGTCCGCGACTTCTGGCGGGGCAGCCAGTCGGTGCTGCCCGAGTTCGCCTCCCGCCTCACGGGCTCCTCCGACCTGTACGCCACGAGCGGGCGCCGGCCCGTCGCCTCGATCAACTTCGTCACCTGCCACGACGGGTTCACGCTGACCGACCTGGTCTCCTACGACCACAAGCACAACGAGGCGAACGCCGAGAACAACCGCGACGGCACCGACGACAACCGCTCATGGAACTGCGGCGCCGAGGGGCCGGTCGAGGACCCGGCCATCGTGATGCTGCGCCGCCGGCAGCGCCGCAACTTCCTGACCACCCTGTTCGTGTCCCAGGGCGTGCCGATGCTGCTCCACGGCGACGAGCTCGGCCGCACGCAGCACGGCAACAACAACGCCTACTGCCAGGACAACGAGATCTCGTGGGTCGACTGGTCCCTGCTCGGGTCCGAGTCCGACCTGCTCGACTTCATCCGCACGATGGCCAGGCTCCGCAGGAAGCACCCGGTCTTCCGCCGCCGCCGCTTCTTCCTCGGGCGCATGCTGGAGGGCGACGTCCGCGACATCGTGTGGCTCACGCCGTCCGGCGAGGAGATGACCTCGGGCGATTGGCACAGCGGCTTCGGCAAGGCGATGGCCGTGTTCCTCAACGGCGAGGCGATCAGCGAGCCCGGCCCCCGTGGCGAGCGCATCAGCGACGACTCGTTCCTGCTGCTGGTGAACGGCCACCACGAGAACATCACCTTCACCCTGCCCGGCCCCGAGTACGGCCCGGGCTGGCAGCCCGTCCTCGACACCAACGACGAGGGCCCCTACGACGACCGTCCCGCGGCCGAGACCCACGAACCCGGCAAACCCGTCACGGTCACCAACCGCTCCATGCAGATCCTCCGCTCAACGGCGAGAGGCTGACGGCCCGTAAAAGGTCTTCCAGCGACCGGTAAAACGCCCACCCGGCACCCATCGCCGTGGGCACCCACTTGCTGCCCACCCAACCCCATACACGACACGCAACCCGCCACCACCCTCATCAGCTCTGACGGCGTGGCCCCGTCATCTCAGCCCCGAGGCGGCCACCGTCGGCGTCCAGGCGGAGACCGTGCATGGGAACGTCAATGTGTACCAGCTTTCACCCGGTGCCGTGCCCCAGGAGAAATTCGAGGTAGGCGTCCGTTATCTGCGCGGCGGCATGCCTGCGAACGCGAGGGAGCACATCGGCGAAGCCGTGATGGACGGCTACGTGAAGGGTGTGTCCAGTTAACGGCTCTGTCGCAGAAAACCGTACAGTCCCCGGCGTCGCAACCGGTTCCGGGACGGGATTACCTCGTGAGGGGCTCCACCCCGAGGAGGGCTGCGGTTTTGGTGTAGACGGTTCGGGCGAGAGCGTCGTTCAGGGCCAGCCGCGAGGGGGTGTCCGGCTGGGACTCGCTGAAGAATCCGCCGCTGGGGCGCGGTGCGGGCGAGGCGCTGGCGAGCCAGACTGGGGTCTGCACGCCTTCGTCCGGGGTGATGGCGAACGGACGGAACAGCGGGGCGGTCAGCCGCATCAGACCGCCGGCGTTGCTGTTCATCCCGGTGCCCTTGACCATGCCGGGATTGGCGTTGTACAGGCTTATGCCGTCAGGCAGGCGGTGTGCGAGTTCTCGCGCGGCCAGGAGGCTGACGAGTTTGCTCGTCGCGTAGACGTTGATCTGGTTGTAGAAGCGCTTGCTCCACGATGTTCCCGCGACATCCGGATCGGTGGCATCGAGCCTGCCACGCTTTTCCACGAACGAGGACATGTTGATGATCCGCGCTTCGTGCGTGAGTACTCCCTCGGCTAAGAGGGCGTGGGTGAGCAAGAACGGGGCGTGGTGATTGAGTGCGTAGGTGCGCTCCACGCCGTCCGGCGTCTGCTCGTACTGGGGGAAAGCCGCCCCTGCGTTGTTGATGAGGACGTCCACCGGGTGTCTGTCGGCGGCCAGTTTGGCTGCCAGTGCCTGTACCTGCGACCACTGTTCCAGGTCAGCGGTGTACGTCCTCGGCGGTGCCGCGTCACTGCCCTCCGGGGCCAGGCCGCGCAGGCTGTCGGCGGCGGCCCGGGTGCGCGTCGCGTCCCGGCCGACGAGGACGACGCTCTGACCGGCCTTGATCAGGTGGCGTGCCGTCACAAGGCCCAGGCCCGAGGATCCGCCCGTGATGACCGCGGTCTTGCTGCTCACTGCTGCTCCTTTTTCACGGTGCCCTTGACTCTGGCGGCCTCACCTGTCATGCGGGGGCCGTCGATCACTTCGCGGAGAAGCGCGTGCAGGCGCAGCCTGCTCTCGTGGTCGAGGAGGGCGAAGGGTGAGTGCTCGGTGGTGTGCTGGATGACGCGATCGCGCAGCGCGCATCCCTCGGGGGTGAGCTGGATGACTTTCGCGCGGCGGTCGATGGGGTGAGGCACACGGCGGACCAGGCCGCGCTTCTCCAGCCGGTCAATCATCGACGTGGCGGTTGAGGCGTCGCACTGCAAGAGTTCGGCCAGACGGCGCGCGGTCATCTCCTGCCCGCGACTCAGCCTCCACAGCGCATCGGCCTGAGTGTCAGTCAGCCCCGCGTCCCGGGCCAGCTCCTTGAGCTCGGCGTGCACCTGGGTGCGGATCGCGAACAGGCAGTCGTATAGCTCTTCGGTCAGCTGCCGATCATCCATGCCCCCCACAGTACATGGATAATCCAATTATTTGAAAGTCCATGTACTTGTAAGGCCCTCCCGCCGTGGTGGCGGGCTGGCCCACCGTGACGCTCAAGCCACCCCGCCCTGTCGGCTCCTGGATGCAGTGGCCCGACTCCTAGAAACGACCCCGATCTGCTCATCCCCACCGGCCGCGGCAAGGGATAGAGCCCCAGCCTCTCCAACATCTACCGAGCGCTCGCCGAGCAGGAGAAGGCTCGGGCGTACCCGGAGGCCGTCGAGACCGCGCACGCCGACTTAGCCGCCCTCCAGCGGAGTTACCTCCCCGAGTCTCCCCTAAGCGCACTGTCAATGCGCACATACGGAGCGTTGCGGCGGGAGGCAAGGCGGTTGCGCGCACTACAAGCGCCGCAACGCCGTACGGCCCAAAACGCCCACCCGTCACCCATTGCCGTGGGCACCCACCGGCTGCCCACCCAACCCATCCACCCACCAAACGGCGCGCAGTGTGGATACCGCTCTCACGTGCTCGGCGGCGGTGCAGGGGAGATCATCGCTCGCAGGTGTTCACGAGCCTGCCGTATCTCCGGGGCGGCATTCGTTTGCGACGCCTTGAGGATCTCGCCCACGCGCTTGTTCACTCTTCCCGAGGTGACGAACGGAAGCGCTCGGGCCAATTTGTGCATCCGATCGGCGGCCAGGGAAAGATCAGACGCACGCATAGCCGTCTGGACTTGCCGGCCCAGATACTGCGCCCGGAACAGAGGTGACCATTGCCCGATCGCCTCGGCCGCCTCGCTCAGCAACGTCCCGGCTTCCCCGTATGCATGAAGATGGCCGAGACCTATGGCCACGTCGCCCACCAAGGCGGCTTCCCCGAAGGGCGAGAGACCTCCGACATTGAGGGCGTGATCAAGGATGTCCCGGGATGCCGTTTCCTGCCCGGGGATGAACGCCAGTGACCGTCCCAGTCTCATGCTCAGGGAGGCCCGCTGGCCGTTGGTGATATCGGTCATCTGCAGCCCGCGCTGCGCATAGGTGACGCCTCTGGCATGGTCCCCCCGATCGAGACTCACCCGGCTCAACGTGTCGTACGCACGAGCCTGGCTCTCGTGGTCGCCGGCCCGTCGCGCGAGTTCGAGCGCGAGACCCCCGACGCGGTCGGCCTGGACCAGAGACCCCGCGTCATACAGGACCAGCGTCACCTGGTCCGCGAGTTGGGATGCCGCCGTTTGCAGGGCCTTGTCGCGGACAGTGTCGTGAAGAACCTGCTCGATACGCCGGGCATGCCCCAGCGCGGAGGAAACAAGCGGGATCCCACCAAGTTCGTACCGATTCCGGGCAAGCGATGCGGCCAAAGTATGCACATAATCGGCGTCTTGATAAGGATTAGCCCGAGTAGACGGCACAAAGACCACCGATGCGGCAGCCGCCAGGAATTCCCTGCGTTCCACAGACTCCTCCATTTTGGGCGATATACGAACTTCCCAGCCCACGCGCGCGAGTAGGCCGATGGCCCTGGCCATACCGGTGTCCTTTTGTCCTCGGGACACCTCGGAAACCCACGCCTGGGAAACCCCCAGCTCACGCGCAAGTTCGACCTGTGTCCACCCTTGCTGTTCCATGATCGCTTTTAGGGCTTCGGGAAAAGTCCGCACTTCCACGAAACGAGCGTATCGCTTTAAGCGATGGCCCTGCCAGATCATTATCGCCCTGAGCGATGAATCACTTAAGCGTTTCCTTATCGCTCCAAGCGATCGTTCAACTGGCACTTTTGCGAACCGATCGGAACGATGAGGAGCAGGAGACGGCAAACGCCTGAGTGAGTGGGGAGAGCGTTGTTATGCCAGTGACGCAAAGCGATTCAGATGAACCAATCAGCTATTCTGCGCCATGTCGGGCGGACACCATCTCTCCGGATGTGGGACAGGCCGAGCAGGCGACGACCGGGACCCTGTTGGGGGTCATCGATCTGGTCGGTTCTCCTGAGTCGGTTTCTCTGGCGCGGGAGTTTGTCAGAAGGAAGCTCGGTGACGGGCATCCGGCGCTGGATGACGTGACGCTGCTGGTCTCCGAGGTCGTCACCAACGCGGTCGTCCATTCGGACTCCAAGAACGGCGGGAAGGTCACGCTCGCGCTCGCCGACTGCTACGACCTCGTACACGTCGACGTGGCCGACGCCGGGAGCCGGACGGCTCCCCGGGTCTGCGGGGGCATCCTCTCCGAAGGAGGACGGGGCCTCATGCTCGTCGACCTCGTCTCCGACCGCTGGGACGTACACGACGACGACACCGGCCGGACGGTGTGGTTCGAGGTCGGATACCGACGCGAGACCCCCCGTGCGGCGCTCCCGTTCCCGGCCCCCCGCCAGCCCACATGACGTACGCCCAGAACCGAGGGGGTGTCCGTCCGAGATCACCGGAACGCCTCGCCCTGCGGTGATCTCGTGGATGGTCGCTGACAGTAGGTGTCAGGGATCGGTGGTTAGCGTCGCGCCATGGACAACAACTTCGACTTCTTCGTCGGCGACTGGACATCCCGGCAGCGGCGCCTGCGCAAGGTGCTCGCCGGTAGCAGCGACTGGTACGAGTTTCCGGGCGTCACCAAGTGCTGGAGTGTCCTGGACGGCGCCGGCAACATCGACGAGGTCACGTTCGCGACGCAAGGATTCAGCGGCGTGACGCTGCGGTTGTACGACGAGGCGACCGAGGATTGGTCGCTGTACTGGGCGAGCAGCAACACGGGCATCTCGCTGCCGCCGGTGGCCGGCCGCTTCGGCGACGACGGGCGGGGCGTGTTCACCTGCGACGACGTGTACGGCGGCATCCCGATCAAGGTGAGCTACATCTGGTCGGAGATCACCGCGGTGTCGTGCCGGTGGGAGCAGGCGTTCTCCGCCGACGGCGGCCTGACCTGGGAGACCAACTGGACCGCAGAGTTCACCCGTACTCCCTGACCGGCACGTGGACGCGACGGGTGGTCCGGCAGAGTGAGCCCGCCGCTCCCGGCCCACGGCGGAGGCTGCATGCCCGTGGTGGCGGCTACATGGTGGTGGCGGCGAGGAGGATCAGGATGAAGGTGAGGATTCCGGCGAGGCCGTGGAGGATCACGGGGAGGACGGGGAAGCCTTGTTCGGCGTCGCGGGCGTGCCGGCCGCCTCCCAGCCAGCGGGTGAACATCACGAAGCCGAGCAGGGTGGCGAGGCAGAGCAGTCCCAGTGACAGCCAGATGTAGCCGCGCCGGGCGGTGAGGACGAAGGCCGCCCAGGCGGCGAGCGAGGTCACCCCGAGCGCCGGATGCATGATGATCAGGACGCTCGGGTAGCGGGTCACCTTGGTCCTCTGCCGGCGCAGTCCTCCTCCTGCCAGCCACAGGCACAGCAGGTAGATCCCGAACCCGGTGGTGACGAGCCACACCGCGGCAGTGACCACTCGCACCAATGTCCTCCCGACCTCCGGAGATCTTCTTCCCCACCTACATCTCCGGATGACCGCGTAACGCTACGCTTGCCATACCTCACATGTCGCTAATATGCCGAAGCGTTACTTCGAGGACGGCCGATCCCCGCTCGCGTGCGGGGCACCGACCCTGTGCCAAGGTAGAGAGCGTGCGACGCATCCTTCCCAGCTCAGCGGACGACGTCGACCTCGCCGAGGCCTACGCGTACCCCCAAGGCGAGTGGCTGCGCCTCAACATGGTCGCCGGCGTCGACGGGGGCGCCTGGCTGAAGGGCCTTTCCGAGGGCCTGTCCGGCAAGGGCGACCGCCGCGTCTTCGGAGTGCTGCGCGGCCTGGCCGACGTGGTGGTGGCCGGCGCCGCGACGGTACGCACCGAGGGGTACGGCCCGGCCCGCCCGCGCGCCTCGTGGGGGGAGCTGCGCCGGGGACGGCCGCTCGTCCCGCCCATCGCCGTCATCACGCGGCGGCTCGACCTCGACCTCGCCGGCCCCCTGTTCACCGAGGCGGAGCCGTACGCCAGGACGATCGTGATCACGACGGCGCGCGCGCCCAAGGACCGGCGCGACGAGGCCGAAAGGCACGCCGAGGTGATCGTCGCGGGCGACGAGCGGGTCGACCTCTCCCTCGCCGTGGCGGCGCTGCGCGAGCGCGGGCTGGGCAAGGTGCTCTGCGAGGGCGGCCCGCGCGTCAACGCGCAGATGGCGGCGGCCGGGCTGGTGGACGAGCTCTGCCTGACGATCAGCCCGCTGCTGGCGGGCGGCGACGCGGCCCGCATCCTCAACGGCCCGGCCGCCAACATCCGGCTGAGCCTCTCACACGTCCTGGAGGAAGAAGGCTTCCTCTTCTGCAAGTACACCCGGGAGAAGGAATGAACCTTCCCGCCCAGCCGAACCTCCCGCCCGAGATGAGCCTTCCGGTCGCTCCGCCCGTGGCGCCGATGCTGGCCAAGGCCATCAAGGAGCTGCCGTCCCAGGACGGCACCCTGCTCTACGAGCCCAAGTGGGACGGTTTCCGCTGCATCGTGTTCCGCGACGGCGACGAGGTCTACCTCGGCAGCCGCAACGAGCGCCCGTTCAACCGGTACTTCCCCGAGCTGATCGAGGCGGTGAAGCGAGAGCTGCCCGAGCGCTGCGTGGTCGACGGCGAGATCGTGCTGCGACGCGGCCAGATCCTCGACTTCGACGCCCTCCAGCAGCGCATCCACCCCGCGGCCTCACGGGTGAGGCTGCTGGCGGAGCAGACCCCGGCGTCGTTCGTCGCGTTCGACCTGCTAGCCATCGGCGACGAGAGCCTGCTGGAGACCCCGTTCGGAGAGCGCCGCGCGCGTCTGGTCGACGCCCTCGCGGGAGCGGGCGACCGGGTACGGCTGACGCCCGTCACCGACGGCGACGAGCGGGCGGGCGAGTGGTTCGAGATGTTCGAGGGAGCCGGGCTCGACGGCATCGTGGTCAAGCGCACCACCCAGCCGTACGAACCCGACCGGCGCACGATGTTCAAGGTCAAGCACGAGCGCACGGCCGACTGCGTGGTGGCGGGATACCGCGAGCACAAGTCAGGCCCGGTGGTCGGGTCCCTGCTGCTCGGGCTGTACGACTCGGCGGGCGTGCTGCACCACGTGGGCGTGGCGGCGTCGTTCCCCATGAAGCGCCGGGCCGAGCTGATCGACGAGTTGAAGCCGTACCTGCTGACCGACCTCGGCGACCACCCCTGGAGCTCCTGGATGTCGCAGGACGAGAGCACCACCCAGCGCATGCCGGGCGCGATCTCCCGCTGGAGCGCCGGCAAGAACCTCGCGTTCATCCCGCTCAGCCCCAAGCTGGTGGTGGAGGTGGCCTACGACCACATGGAGGGCAACCGGTTCCGGCACACCGCCCAGTTCCGCCGGTGGCGCACCGACCGCACGCCCGAGTCGTGCGACTACGAGCAGCTGGAGCATCCCGTCGGCTACAACCTGGACGACATCCTCGCCCGCTGAGCACGCCGCGCGCCCGTGGCGAAGCGGCGGAAGGGACATGGGCGGCAGACCCATGTCCCTTCCTTCATGACCAGGCGTATCGGCTTGGTCCGGTCGCCGGATCAGTACCCCCTCACCGAATTACTCTCGGACCTGTAGTGCTCGCTCCGGCTCTCCGACCGCTCGTGGTGGCTGCGCACCTCCGACCGCTCGCGCTCGCTGGGCCTTTCCATCCGATCGCGCTCCCTGAGCCTCTCCGACCGCTCGCGCTCGCTGGGCCTTTCCATCCGATCGCGCTCCCTGAGCCTCTCCGACCGCTCGCGTTCGCTGGGCCTCTGCATCCGATCGCGCTCCCTGAGCTTCTCGGACCGCTCACGGTCGGCGCGCACCTCCGACCTCTCCCGCTCCAGGCGCCTCTGCGACCGCTCGAGGTCCCTGCGCATCTCCGACCGCTCCCGTTCCATGCGCTTCTCGGACCGCTCACGGTCGGCGCGCACCTCCGACCTCTCCCGCTCCAAGCGCCTCTCCGACCGCTCACGGTCGGCGCGCATCTCCGACTGCTGGCGCTCTCTGCGCTTCTCGGACCGGTCGCGGTCCCCGTCATCGCGTGGCATGACGCGGAATCCGGGTGCCGTCGCCGGCGTGCTCTGCTCGGCGCCGGCGACCACCGCCGTCGCGGGGCGTGGTGCGGCGGAGGCCTGGGCGGCTCCGGTGGTCCAGAGCGCGAGCGAGAGGAACGCCGGACCAAGCAGCATCACCGATCGCTTGCCTACCATGGCCGACTCCTTTCCATGTCCGGGCCACCCTTAATGATCGTCGACGGTCCCAGGTGGCCGCTCTTGGCGTCGAACCACATGGTTTCCGGGGGCGCGCCACCGCGCCGTGACACCGACGTGACGAGGGATGAGGCCACTCCCCTTCCGTCGGGCGGGATCCGCTTCCACTCCGGACATATCACTCTTTTCGAGGGGACTAACGCCCTCAATGGTGAGCCACCGCGCGCAGGCCGGCCACGAGCGCACGGCCGACTTCCGGTCGGTTCGGACATCACGATCGAGGCCCCCGCCGCCCGCCTAAGCTCTGCCACGGCGCCGGCCACGGGGAAGGCCATGCGCTGAGCCGCCGAAGGGACATGGGCGGTAACCCATGTCCCTTGTCCTGTGACCAGTCGTATCCGCTCAGGTCCGCTGGTACCAGGTCAATGCCTCCTCATCTGCGACCGGCCGCGCCGCTAGAACCTGTCGCGATCGTCCCGCATCTCCGACCGGTCACGCCGCTCGGACCTGCCGCGATCGTCGCGCATCCGG
>NZ_JBFBIK010000075.1:0-22796 GCF_040685555.1 Sphaerisporangium sp. NPDC088356 | reverse complement strand
ACCCGCATCTCCGACCGGTCACGCCGCTCGGACCTGCCGCGATCGTCGCGCATCCGATCGTCCCGCTCCGACCGGCCGCGCCGCTCGGACCTGCCGCGATCGTCGCGCATCCGGTCATCCCGCATCTCCGACCGGCCGCGCCGCTCGGACCTGCCGCGATCGTCCCGCATCCGGTCATCCCGCATCTCCGACCGGCCACGCCGCTCGGACCTGCCACGGTCGCCGTACCGGCCGCGGTCACCGTCGTCGCCCGGCATGACGCGGAGTCCCGCTGCCGTCGCGCCGTACTCGGCGCCGGTGACCACCGCCGTCGCCGGGGACGGGACGGCGGAGGCCTGCGCGACTCCTGCGGTGGGCCAGAGCGCGAGCGAGACCAGTGCCGGACCGAGCAGTGTCAAAGGCCGCTTACCTACCATGTGCCGACTCCTTCTGTGTCCTGGCCACCCGGAGTGGTCGTAGACCGTCCCGAGTGACCGTCCTTTCGTCGAACCACATGGTTTCCGTCACTGCGCCACCGCGTCGTGACACCGACGTGACGAGAGGGCGACGCCGCGACGCTTTCGAGGGCGGGCGACCGCGTTTCAAGGGTGGACGATGGCACGCAGACCGGCGACGAGCTCACTCACGAGCGGTGTCGGGCGCAGTCCCAGCTCGGAGCCCAGAAGGTGCTCGTAGCGCTCGAAGTCGCGGAGCGCCTCGGCCTGGTTGCCTTCCGCGAGGTGGGCGCGGATCAGCGCGGCGTGGGCGCTCTCGCGCAGCGGCTCCGCCCGTACGGCCACGCCGGCGGCGGCGACCGCGTCGGCGAACCGGCCGGCCCTGATGAAGTCCTCGGCCAGGGCTTCCAGGGCGTGCAGGCGCAGCTGGTGCCATTCCTCGGCCTCGTGGACCACCCAGTCCTCGTACCAGCCGGGCAGCAGGTCGACCGACAGCGTCTCCACGGTGTCCGCGCTGAGGTCCTGTTCGAGCGTGGGCGTGGCCGGGTCGAGGATGCGCCGGGCCAGGGACCGGGCCTCGTCCACGTCCACCCCGGCGGCGGGCCTGAGGCGTACCTCGGTCGCGCCGATGTCGAGGATCTGCCGCCCGACTCCTTCGAGACGTGCCAGCGCCGACCGGAGGCTCGCGTACGCCCGCCGTTCGGGCCGGTCCGGCCACAGCGTGCCCGCCATCAGGGTGCGGGGTACGGCCTGACCGCAGAGGGCGACGAACGACAGAAGACGCTCCGAGCCACCCGAGACCGTTACCTGCTCTCCCCCGGCCAGCAGCCGGAAGCCACCCAGAAGGTCGACCCGCAGGATGGGCCGGTCGCCGCTCTCCATTGTTCTGCTGCCTCCCGCGTGGAAAGCGAGTCGTCTGGTAAGCAGCCCTCCCGTCGCCGTCTCTCCCCCGGCTATGTACCCGGTAGATGGCGATATGTCCCGTTTTATTGGGTCAGCATGATGCCTGAACGCGACCCCGGTGTCACGCGTGTGTGATGCTCCGGTGACGCCGCCTGGGTGACGCTCATGTGGTCGCCACCTTCGGCGGCACGAGAGGAGGTCGATCTCCATGAGGAGAAACGTCTTTGCAGCGCTCGCCCTGAGCGGCGCGCTCGTCGTACCCGCGACGCTCGCGTCGGCGGCCCTCGCTGCCACTCCTTCCGATGACCTGATCAAGGGCGGGTACGAGTCCATGGCGTCGTGCCAGAGTGCCCTCCCCAACATAAAGGAGCAGCAGTCCTCCATCGAGACGTCACTCGTATGCAAGGCGTACACCGAGCCGTCGTCCGCCAAGATGTGGGGCGTCTACACCGCGAAAACGACCAGCTATGAAGCACCGGTCACCGAGGAAGCACCGGTCACCGAGTCGTAGCGGCCCTCGGCCGGCCGGCGACGCCCCGGGCTACGACGGGGTGACCGACCGGGCCGGCGTGCGCTGAGCACCACCCGGCGAGCGGGGCGGTACGTGCCTCCCAGGCACGTACCGTCCCGTTCCCGCGTGCGCGGCCGTCAGGGCTTTCGCCCGAGGCCGCAGAACTCGTCCACCTCGCGGGCGAACTGGCTGTCGTGGGGATCCGGCCGCCAGTTGGGGCAGGAGACGACGCCGGGCTCGACGAGCTCCAGGCCGTCGAAGAAGCCGCTGATCTGCTCAGGGGAGCGCAGGTTGTACGGGACCGAGCCGCTGGCGTTCCAGATGGCGATGGCCGCCTCGAACTCCGGCCCTCGCACGACGTTGGTGCCGTCGGCGATCGCCAGGTAGCTGCCGGACGGCAGGGCGTCGGTCAGCCGCTTGACGATGGAGCGCGCCTCGTCGATGTCGGAGACGTGGCCGAGGATGTTCAGCAGCATGAGGCCCACCGGCCGGCTGAAGTCCAAAGTGGTGCGGCCCGCCGCCGCGAGGATCGTGTCGGGGTCGCGCAGGTCGGCGTCGATGTACTGGGTGACGCCCTGGGGCGCGCCGACGAGCAGGGCGCGGGCGTGCGTCAGCACCACCGGGTCGTTGTCGACGTAGACGATGTGGGACTCCGGTGCGATCCGCTGGGCGACCTCATGGGTGTTGTCCTGGGTCGGGAGCCCGGTGCCGATGTCCAGGAACTGGCGGACACCCGCCTCCTCGGCCAGGTAGGTCACCGCGCGCGACAGGAACCCCCGCGAGCTGCGTGCGACCTCCACGATGTCGGGGAAGACCTGGCGGAACTGGTCGCCCACCTCGCGATCGACCTGGTAGTTGTCCTTGCCGCCGAGCCAGTAGTTCCAGATCCGCGGCGAGTGGGAGACCGTGGTGTCGATCTTTGGCGGCTCGCCGGGTGGCAACGAGCTGTCGGGCACGGGGCTCTCCTGTCGGAGGTGGGACTGGAATTCCAAAGTAATCGGCGAATCCATCATTCCTCGGCAGTCACCAATCTTGATCACAAACCGTGATATGTCAGGCCGGTTAACGCCCATCCGATGACCGAATCGCCCGGCTTCCCGGATGTAGTTGAGCAAGCGTACGCTTGGTCAGATCCGGTACGGCCGACGCGGGAGTTGAGGATGGCCGAGAGCATCACGGAGTACCGCAACCTGATCGGGGGCGCGCTGGTGCCCGCCGCGGAGGGCCGCACGCTGGACTCGGTCAACCCGGCGACCGGCGAGGTCTGGGCCCGCATCCCGGCGAGCGGCCCGGCCGACGCCGACGCCGCCGTCACCGCCGCGAGGAAGGCCTTCCCCGGCTGGTCGGGAATGCCCGCGCTCGGACGCGCCGGCTACCTGCGCGAGGTCGCCGAGGTCTTCGCCGCCAATGCCGGGGAGCTCGCCCGGATCGAGACGCGCGACAACGGCCGCATCCTGCGCGACACCCTCAAGAAGGACCTGCCCGGCATGACGTACCTGTGGCGGATCGCCGCCGGGGACGTCCTCGACGCCGTCAAGGGCGACACGGTCATCCTCGGCCCCGACACGCTGGGGTTCACGCGGCGCGAACCGTACGGCGTGGTGCTGGGGATCATCCCGTGGAACTCCCCCATATCGACGTTCTCCGCGAAGGCCGCGTACGCGCTGGCCGCCGGCAACACGGTGATCGTCAAACCCGCCGAGCAGGCGTGCGCGTCGGTGCTGCGGCTCGGCGAACTGCTCTCGGACGTGCTGCCACCGGGAGTGCTGAACATCGTCAGCGGGCTGGGCGAGGAGGCCGGCGACGCGCTGGTACGGCACCGCGGGGTCGGCAAGATCAGCCTCACCGGCTCCACGCAGACGGGGCAGGCCATCACGCGCGCCAGCGCCGACTCGCTGAAGCCGCTGACCTTCGAGCTGGGCGGCAAGTCCCCCAACATCGTGTTCGCGGACGCGGACCTGGACGCCGCCGCCCAAGGGGTCACCGTCAACTCCATCTACACGGGCAACGCGGGGCAGGTGTGCGTCGCGGGCTCGCGCATCCTGATCCAGCGGCCGGTCTGGGACGAGATGATCGAGCGCGTCACCTCCATCGCCGGCGGCCTCACGCTGGCCGACCCGCTCGACCTCGCGACGACCATGGGCCCGATCGTGTCGGCGGGGCAGTACGAGCGGGTCACCGGATACCTGGAGATCGCCGAGAAGGAGGGCGCCGAGCTGGTGTTCGGCGGAACGGCCGGCGCCTCGGTGGTCCCGTCGATGCCCGGCGGCTACTGGGTGGCCCCGACGCTCTACACCACCACCGACAACTCGCTCCGCGTGTGCCAGGAGGAGATCTTCGGCCCGGTCGCGGTGGCCATCCCCTTCGACACCGACGAGGAGGCGCTGGCCATCTCCAACGACTCCTCGTACGGCCTGGCCGCCGGGGTGTGGACCCGTGACCTCGGCCGCGCCCACCGGTTCGTCCGCGACCTGCAGAGCGGCACGGTCTGGGTCAACACCTTCCGCCAGATGCCTCCCGGGTTGCCGTTCGGCGGCGTCAAGGACAGCGGCTACGGCCACGACTCGGTCCTCGCGTACACCCGGGAGAAGGCCGCGATCATCCAGACCTGACGAGAACTTTGTTCGCCGCTCGCCCGTGACCTGCGGTTCCCGCGCGGCGCGGCCTAGCGAGCCGCAGGGAAGCGGGCTACCGCCCCGCGCCGGGCGCGGGATGCAGGACCGACGCGAGCTCGGGGATGCGGGCGCGGTAGCCGTCGAGCAGGAGGCGGGCCACGGAGACCGAGTCGACCAGCGGGTGCGAGGCGAACGCCCGCAGCGCCACGCCCGCCGAGCCGGTCGCCGCCGCCTCGATGGTGAGCTGCTCGACGGCCTTGACCTGCTGGACGAGCCCGAGGAACTGGCCGGGCAGCGGCTTGGTCGCGAGCGGTCGCACCCCGCCCGCGTCCACGACGCACGGGATCTCCACGACGGCCTCGGGCGGCATCCCGGCGACCGCCGAGCCGTTGCGCACGTTGAGGATCATGGTGGTGCTCCCGCCCCGGGCGATGGTGGTCATCAGCGCGAGCGCGATGCCCTCGTACCCGCCGGCCGAAAGATCGGCCGCGTCACGCTCACCGGCCTGGGCGGTGTCGCGGGTCTCGGCCATGTAGGAGGCGTCGCGCTCCCTGCGGGCGCGCTGCCACTCGGCCAGGGCGTGCTCGGGCTCCCGCCGCACCGAGGAGTAGAACCGGGACTGCTGCTGGAGCAGCGACTCCCCCCGGGTCTGTGCCGCGCCGCCGATCGCGGCCACGGCCTCCCGGGTGAAGTAGTAGTAGTACAGGTACTCGTTCGGCAGCGCGCCGAGCGACCGCACCCAATCGGGGCCGAACAGCCGCGCCTCCTCCACCAGCTTGAGCGCCGTGTCGTCGGCCAGCAGGTCGGGAAGGACGTCACGGCCCGCGTACGACAGCCCGCGCAGCCAGCCGAGGTGATTCAGCCCGACGTAGTCGGGGGCGGTGCGGGCGGGGTCGAGACCGAGCGACCGGGCGGCCCTGCGGATCAGCCCGACCGGCGAGTCGCAGATGCCCACCACGCGGTCGCCCAGAACCCGCTGCATGGCCTCGGTGATCATGCCGGCGGGGTTGGTGAAGTTGATGACCCACGCCCGGGGCGCGACGGCGGCGACGCGCTCGGCCACATGGAGGGCCACCGGGATGGTGCGCAGGCCGAAGGCGATGCCGCCCGGGCCGATCGTCTCCTGGCCGAGGATCCCGAGTTCGAGCGCGACCCGCTCGTCCGCCGTGCGGCCCTCCAGCCCGCCCACCCGGATGGCCGAGAACACGAACGTGGCGTCGCGCAGCGCGTCGTCGAGGTCGGTGGTGGCGCGCACGCGGGGCGGGTCGTCGTACCCGGCCGCGAGCTGCGAGAGCACGTGGCCCACGGCGGTCAGGCGCTCCTCGGAGACGTCGTACAGCACGACCTCCTCGACCCTCGGCCTGCCGGTGTCGCGCAGCAGCGCGCCGTACACCAGCGGAACGCGGAACCCGCCGCCACCAAGGATGGCCAGCCTCATAGTCGCTCCTTCACGTCAGCAGCACCTGCGCGCCCGCCGCGGTGAGCGTGCGGACGGTGGGCTCGTCGGCGCCGTCGTTCGTCACGACCACGTCGAGCTCCTCGGGGCCGCACACCCGCAGCGCCCCGTTGCCGGGGAACTTGTGCCGGTCGACCAGGAGGACCACCTGCCCGGCGGCCACCATCATGGCGCGCTTCAGCGGGACCTCGGCGATCGTGGAGTCGGTCACCTGCCCGTCGGGCCGCACGCCGCTCGCGCTCAGGAAGACGCGGTCGGCCGACACCTGGCGCAACGCCTCCTCGGTCAGCACGCCGACGAGCGAGGAGTGGTGGGCGCGGCGGAGCATGCCGCCGAGCAGGAGCAGCTCCACGGCGGGGTCGCCGCGCAGCACGTCTACGACGGCCAGGCTGGAGGTGACCACGGTGACGCGGCGGCCGCTCAGGTGCCGGGCGAGCCGCACGGTGGTGGTGCCGATGTCGAGCAGCACGACGTCGCCGTCGCGGACGAGCCGCGCCGCGCGGGCGGCGACGGCGTCCTTGTCGCGCTCGCCGGGGCTCGCGACCCCCGCGAACGGAAGGTCGTCGTCGAGGTCGGCAGATGCTCCCTCACTGGCGAGCGCTCCCCCGCGTACGCGCGTGAGCGTGCCGTCGCGGTCGAGGATCTCCAGGTCGCGTCGGATGGTCGAGGGGCTGACGCCGAGCTGGGCGGCCAGGTCGCGAACGCTCGTCGCGCCCGCGAGGCGGACCCGCTGCATGATCTCTGCATGCCGGACGTGCTGGAGCACGCCAGGATCGTATCAGTCATTCTTGCGCGCTACTAAGCAAAAATGAGCATCATTGCCCGTGAACTCTTGATCTGGACGGTCGAAACGTGCAAGAGTGCGCACATCTTCGCTCAGTCGAGGAGGATGCGCTCCGTGTCTGTCCAGGCCTACGACCCACTAGCCGATCAACGCCGCCCAGACGGGCCAGAGTTCGACGTGTTCACGGCGGGCACCGTCTTCCTCGACATCGTCTTCACGGGGCTCCAGGCCATGCCGGCCGCCGGCACCGAGGTCTGGGCCGACGGCATGGGGTCGTGCCCCGGCGGCATCGCGAACCTCGCCATCGCCTCCAGCCGCCTCGGCCTGCGCACCTCCATGGCCGCCGCGTTCGGCGACGACGACTACGCCGACTTCAACTGGCGCATCCTGTCGGAGCAGGAGTCCGTCGACCTGTCCCGGTCGCGCCGGTTCCAGCAGTGGCACTCTCCGGTGACCGTCTCGATGGCCGTGAACCGCGACCGCAGCATGGTCACCCACGGCCACCCGCCGCCCATGGCCGCGACGGAGATGATCGGCCGCCCGCCCCGCTCCAGCGCGGTGATCGCGCCGCTGTCGGTGGAGGAGCCGCTGGGCAGCGCGGACACCGGCACGTGGGCCGACCTCGCGCACAAGGACGGCGCGCTGATCTTCGCCGACGTCGGGTGGGACCCCTCCCAGACCTGGTCCTCCGCCCTTCTCGACCAGCTCTCCGTCTGCCACGCCTTCATGCCGAACGCCGTGGAGGCCATGGCCTACACCGGCACCGAGACGCCGCGCGAGGCGCTGTACGAGCTCGCCGACCGCGTCCCGCTGGCGGTGGTCACCGACGGCGCCAACGGCTCGATGGCCATCGACTCCACGACTGGCGAGGAGGCGTACGTCCCGGCGCTGCGGGTGACCGCGCTCGACCCGACCGGGGCCGGCGACGTCTTCGGAGCGGGCCTGGTGCTCGGCACCCTCTCGGGGTGGCCGCTGGCCGACCGCCTGGCGTTCGCCGGGGTGTGCTCGGCGCTGGCCGTGCAGCAGTTCGGCGGGTCCCTCGCCGCCCCTGGCTGGGGTGACATCGCCGACTGGTGGCACGACGTGCGGGCCGCCGCCGGCACCAGCGGCGCCTACACCGCCTCACTCGCCCGCCGGTACGCCTTCCTCGACAAGCTGGTCCCCACCGTCCCCGTGGGAGCCGTGCGCCGGGCCGCCGCGACCATGTCCCGCCACGCCGACGTCGGCGCGGGCGTCGCCGACCCTCCCGAAAGGGACTAGGGACTGTGTCCTGGATCAGACGCGAAGCCAGATGACCAAGGTCGCCACCAAGTGCGGGCGGCACATCGGCAAGTGACGCGGCGCGCCGAATAATCACCGCCTCCGGGGTGTTGGTGCCTCATGGCCGCGCCGGACGGGTCGCCGTCTTCGCGCCCCGTGACATCGCGGCCGTACTCAGACCAGCATCCTCGAAAGGACGATGAACATGACGAGGCCCACAGTCGGTCAGATCGGCGTCTGGCAAGCGAGGCCCCCGTTCACCCCGAAGCTGGCGCTGTCACTGGAGCAGCTCGGCTACGGCACTCTCTGGGTGGGCGGATCGCCGGACGGTGACCTGCGGCTCGTCGAGGAGCTCCTCGCCGCGACCACGACGCTGACCGTCGCCACCGGCATCGTCAACATCTGGAAGGACGACCCGCGGACCGTTGGAGCCTCGTTCAACCGGATCGAGGCCGCCCACCCGGGCCGCTTCCTGCTCGGCATCGGAGCGGGACACCCCGAGGCGACTTCGGAGTTCACCAAGCCGTACGCCGCCCTGGAGAGCTACCTCGACGGGCTCGACGCGGCCGGGGTGCCGGTCGAGAGCCGGGTGCTCGCGGCGCTCGGCCCGAAGGTCCTGCGGCTGTCCGCCGAGCGCAGCGCCGGCGCCCACCCGTACCTCACCACGCCCGAGCACACCAGGCAGGCCCGCGAGATCCTCGGCGCGGGCGCGCTGCTGGCCCCGGAGCAGAAGGTCATCCTCAGCCAGGACGTGGACCACGCGCGCTCGCTCGCCCGGCAGGCCGTGCGGATGTACCTGGGCTTGAGCAACTACACCTCCAACTGGCGCAGGCTGGGATTCGGCGACGACGACCTGGCCGGTGAGGGCAGCGACCGCCTGATCGACGCCCTGGTCGTCTACGGCGATCCCGCCACGGTCAAGCGCCGGATCGACGAGCACCTCGCCGCGGGTGCCGACCACGTCAACATCCAGCTCCTCACCGACCCGGACACCGACCCCCTGGACGACTACCGCAAGCTCGCCGAGGCGCTGATCGGCTGACCGGTCCCACGGCTCCGCCTTGCCAGGCCGCACGCGCTCGGGTTCGCCGGCGTGCGCGGGCGCGGGCCACCACAGCGGCCCGCGCCCCGTACGGCGAAGAGAGCACTCTCCGTGAGCCGATCAGCCTGGCACGGCGAGGGCGGGACTCACGGGGTCGTGACACCGACCCAGTTGACGAACCACCCCCTCGTCTTCGCGTCGGCGGGCGTCAGGGGGGCCCAGTCGCTGTACCGCAGGTACACGCGGAAGCCCTTCGCGGTCGCTCCATAGACGGCGTTGCCACCTGTCAGCTGGAAATGCTTGTCGATGCCGCCGAGGGAGATGAGGTAGACCGGTGTGCTGGCGAAGTTGGCGGAGCTGGTGTCGACGTCCAAGGAGATGCCGTTGGTGTTGTACGCGACCCAGCCCACGCCGGGGACGGTGCGGCCGGCGCCGATCTGGATGGCGGACCGCGCCGATGGCGCCTGCGCCGCTGACACCGGCCCGGTGGTCGGGTCCTGCTCGGCGTGTGCGGTCCCCCCGGCCATCAGCACGGCGCCGATGGCCAGAGCGGCGACGGTCATGGACCTCTTGACGGACATGCGTTCTCCCTCGATAGAGATGCCCCGGCGGTCATGACCTCGGGGGAACGCTGTTCGCGCAGGGGCGACCAGTGCTCGCCATGGCGTCGGAGGACACAAACGATCATCGCCAAGAGTAGCGAAGTGATCACGCATTGCCGTGGCACGCCACCATGTCAACGGCGGCGTGCTGCAGTGATCCACAACCCGGCTCGACGAAGCCGGGAACCACACCCACCCAGCGCCGCCGGCACCCCCCTGTCCGCGGGCGCCGCGCTTGGCGGTGAGCGAATCAGCCGGCCTCGTCGTCGGCGCCGGACGGCCTCGCCTTGCTGGGCTGCACGCGTTTGGGCTCGCCGGGCATCTTGGGGTAGTTGGGCGGGTACGGCATGTCGCCGCGCTCGTCCTTGGCGTACCACTCCAGCAGGGGCTCGATGGAGAACGCGCGGTCGTCGATCTCCTTGTGCACGTCGCCCAGCTCGGCGAACCTCGGCGGGACGGTGCGGATGTCGAAGTCGCGGGGGTTGACGTCGGCCAGCTCCTGCCAGGTCACCGGCGTGGACACCGGCGCGTACGGCCTGGCCCGCACGGAGTAGGCGCTGGCGATGGTGCGGTCGCGGGCGTTCTGGTTGTAGTCGATGAAGACCTTCTCTCCGCGCTCCTCCTTCCACCAGGCCGTGGTGGTGAGGTCGGGGCGGCGGCGCTCGACCTCGCGGGCGAGGCCGATGGCGCTCTGCCGCACCTCGGTGAACGACCACCGGCGCTCGATGCGCACGTTGATGTGGATGCCCCGGGTGCCCGACGTCTTGGGGAAGCCGCGCATGCCGAGCTCGTCGAGGACCTCCAGCACGGCGAACGCGGTCTCCCTGGCGTCGTCGAAGTCGGTGCCGGGCTGGGGGTCGAGGTCGATGCGCAGCTCGTCGGGATGCTCCACGTCGTCGGCGCGGGTGGGCCACGGGTGGAAGTCGATCGTGCCGAGGTTGGCGCAGTAGGCGATGGCGGCGACCTCGGTGACGCGCAGGGCGTCGGCGGTGCGGCCGCTCGGGAACCGGATGGTGACGGTCTCCAGCCAGTCGGGGTGCCGGGGCGGGATGCGCTTCTGGTAGATCGCCTCGGACTGCACCCCGTCGGGATGGCGCTTGAGGTAGGTGGGCCGGTCCTTGAGCGCGCGCAGCGCTCCCTCACCGACCGACACGTAGTACTCGACCAGCTCGCGCTTGGTCGCCCCGATGTCGGGGAAGTAGACCTTGTCTGGGTTGGTGACCTTGATGACCCGGCCCCCGACGTTGAGCTCTATGAACGGCGACGCCATGCCTCCGACCGTACCCCGCGACGGTGACAGAAACCGGAACGGGGCGGGCCGTGAACACCTCGGTGACAGGCCGGCCGCTCGAACGGGACGGACCCAACGAACACCGCGGACACGCCGCTCGAACGGGACGGACCCAACGAACACCGCGGACGGGCCGCTCGAACGGGAAGGTCCGTCCCGGAGCACCTCGGTGGCGGACCGGGCGCTCGAACGGGACGGACCTCGACGATCGCCCGCCATGATCACCGGACGCGGCGCTGACGTGCCACCGGTCCGGCGGCCTCCCCCGACCGTGTGACGGCGCGCCGCGTGGACGCGGGCACCGCCTGAGGCGGGGATGGACCGGCGATCCTCCCTCACAGAGGTGATCAACCCTCTGCCAATAAAGACGCTGAAAGCAGTCCGAAAGGATGCTCGGCCAGAAGACCGATTTCCCGGAGTGTCTGACGAGGTCCTTACGCCCCATATGCGGGGATCGCCGCCGCTCCGCACCCGCATAGGCTGGAGGCATGGAGAAGGTGGTCAAGAGTGACGCAGACTGGCGTGTCCAGCTGTCCCCCGAGGAGTTCCGGGTGCTCCGCCAGGCAGGCACGGAGCGCCCGTTCACCGGAGAGTACGTCGACACCAAGACGACAGGGGTCTATTCCTGCCGGGCCTGCGGAGCCGAGCTGTTCCGTTCCGACACGAAGTTCGACTCGCACTGCGGGTGGCCGTCGTTCTTCGAGCCGTCGGAGTCCGAGGCCGTGAACCTCATCGAGGATCACTCCCTCGGCATGACCCGCGTGGAGGTCCGCTGCGCCCGCTGCGACTCCCACCTCGGGCACGTGTTCCACGGGGAGGGCTACCCGACCCCGACCGACGACCGCTACTGCATCAACTCCGTCTCGCTCCGGCTCGTGCCGGCCGAGTAGCGGGGTCTTCGCATGGGATCGCGGGCCGCCCGGCGAGCGGCTCGCGATCGGTGATGAACGCCATACGCAAAGTCACGGCCGGTGCATGCGGGTTCTAAGGCCGGGGTAGGAAGTCCTGCGGGTCCTCCGCCCGCATGCACCCGTAGGTTCCGTCCCGTCCGGGGGCCGCGTGCACCTTCGCCACAGGTGGCAGACCATCGAGGCCATCGGCCAGGTGGTCACGCAGCGATGCGAGATCTGCGGCAGAACCCGGGTGCGCGTCGGAAGGCCGAAACCCCCCGGCCCGGCACCCCGCTAGTCCGGATTCCCCGGCCCGAACCCACCAGCCGGGAGTTCCGGATTCGAGCCTAGTTCGGAGCCGGGTACGTGAGCCGGCACGAGTTGTCGCCCGGCCCGAGGATGTTGGCGAGCACCGGGTTGCCGTTCTGGCCGTACTCGGCCTGGACGAACACGACCGGGTGCTGGTCACCGACCTCCTGTACGAGGTATTCGAGACCCCGTTTGCACAGGTCGATCGCCGACTTGGAGTTGTGGGCCGACTCAGGCAGGTCGGTGTAGATCCGCAGGTACTTCCCGACGGTCCGGATGTCGGTGATCCGCTTGACGGCCTTGTCGCTCACCCACCGCTTCTTGAAGTAGGTCACCGCCTCGGCGTCGGTGTGCTTCGAGGGCCCCGAGGCGGTATCGGCCGCGTCACGCGCCTTCTTGGCCCCCGTGCTCGCCGCCTCGACACCCGACCCCTTCCCCGCCGGAGCCGGCGCGGCCCGGGGCACGCCCTCGGCGCTCGACGCGCGCGAGGGGACGCCGGACGCGGACGCGCCGCCGCCGGGCCGTACGAAAATCGCGCCGATCGCCAGGGCCATCACGACGACGGCGGCCAGCGCGGCGAAAAGCTCCAGTACCCGTGCCCGGCGCGCCTTGCGCCGCCGGTGCCCCCCTCGCCTGGAACGTGCCAGACTCTTGCCCCTGTTCACCCTTTGCCTCACGTCGACATGGGATATCCCCCCGAGTATGCCAAAGATCGCGAACATACGTGAGTTGTTCCCGCGATAACAGGCATGGGGCGTTTGGGGCAGGGGTTACGCATGTCCCGCTCTGCTGGGCTTTGTAGGGCAGTGTCCGCTTATGGCAGGGCGGCCACCAGCTCCTCCAGGGGCTTGCGGGTGCCGGTGTAGAAGGGGACCTCGATGCGGGTGTGCCTGCGGGCCTCGGAGGCGCGCAGGTGCCGCATCAGGTCGACGATGCGGTGGAGCTCGTCGGCCTCGAAGGCGAGGATCCACTCGAAGTCGTTGAGCGCGAACGACGCCACCGTGTTGGCGCGCACGTCGGGGTAGTCACGGGCGAGCTTGCCGTGCTCGGCGAGCATGGCGCGGCGCTCGGAGTCCTCCAGCAGGTACCACTCCAGGGAGCGCACGAACGGGTAGACACAGACGTAGCCGCGCGGCTCCTCCTCGGCCAGGAAGGCCGGGATGTGCGACTTGTTGAACTCGGCCGGGCGGTGCAGCGCCATCACCGACCAGACCGGCTCGCTCGCCCGGCCCAGGGAGGTGCGCCGGAAGCGGCCGTAGACCTCCTGAAGATCCTCGGGCGTGGAGGAGTGCCACCAGAACATGTAGTCGGCGTCGGCCCGGAAGCCCGCCACCTCATAGGAGCCCCGGGTCACCACGTCCTTCTCGGCGGCCTGCGAGAGCACGGCCTCGACCTCGTGGGCGACCTCCTGGCGGTCGCCCGGCAGCGGCTCGCGCACCCGGAAGACCGACCACATGGTGTAGCGGATGACCTGGTTGAGATCGCGCGCCTTGGGCCGCGCACTGCTCTCCGTCACTGATCGCACTCGCCTTCCATCGACAGCTTCAATCGCCTTGCGCCAGCGGGGCCTCAGCGGGTGCCTCTCGCTGGTCCTCACGCCATTCTCCCCCGTGCTGCTCCCGCAGGTACGCCAGGACCCCCGCCGCGGCCGTGCGCGCGGTCGCGACGCAGGCCGGGATGCCCAGCCCGTCGTAGGCGGCCCCGCACACCGCGAGGCCGGGCTGCACGGCGACCGCCGCGCGGACGCGCGCGACCCGGTCGAGGTGGCCCACGTCGTACTGCGGCAGGGCACCGCCCCAGCGGCTCACCCGGGTGGAGATGGGCAGCCCGCGAACTCCCATGATCTCGGCCATCTCGGCCATGGCGAGCGCCACCAGCTCGTTGTCGTCGCGCTGGAGGATGAACTCCTCGCCCAGGCGCCCGATCGAGCAGCGCAGCACCAGCAGGCCCGGGTCGCTCTCGGCCAGGTGGGGCCACTTGACCGTGCTGAACGTCACCGCCTTGACCGGCCGCCCCTCGATCGGGGGCACCAGATAGCCGCTGCCGGTCGGCTGCTCGGGGAACGCCGTGCGCGGGTAGGCCAGGGTCACGATCGCCATGCTGGCGTACTCGATGCGGGCCAGCTCGGCGGCGGCTTTCGGCACCTCGTCGGCGAGCAGCCTGCCCGCCGCCGGCGCGGGCACCGCGACGATCACCGCGTCGGCCTCGATGGTCTCGGGCTCCCTCGTGGGGCCGGTCACCAGCCGCCAGCCGGCGCGGGTGCGCCTGAGCTCGCGCACCATGACGCCGGTTCTGATGTCGGCGCCCGACGCCGCCGCGACCGCGTCGGGCAGGCTGCCCATGCCGCCCCTCAGCGTGGTGAACACCGGCCCGGCGTCCTTGGGCGCGTCGTCGCTGATCGACCGGGCGGCCCTGAGCAGCGAGCGCTCGGTGCGCGCGATCGTCGCGACGCGGGGCATGGTCGCGTCCAGCGACAGGAACTCCGCGCGCCCGGCGTAGACGCCGCCGAGAAGCGGCTCCACCAGCCGGTCGACGACCTCTCCGCCCATGCGCGCCCGGATGTACGCCGCGACCGAGACGTCGGAGGTGACCAGCGTCGCGGGAAGGATCTGGTCGAGCGGCACCCGGGCGAGACCTGCGGGCGAGAGGATGCCCGAGCGGCCCAGCTCCATGATTTCGGAGGGGACGCCCATGACGTGACCCTTGGGCATGGCGCGGAGCGCGCCTCTGGTCCACACAGAGGCGCCTGTGGGGCCTGGATGGACCAGCTCGTCGCCGAGCCCGACCATGCGGGCGAGCTCCTTGCCCTCGGGGCGGCGGGCCAGCATGGCCTCCGCGCCCTCGTCCATGGGCATGCCCGCGACCTCGGAGGCGCGGAGCTTGCCGCCGACGCGCGAGGCGCCGTCCAGCACGGTCACCGAGAGGCTCTCGTCCTCATGGCGGAGATGCCACGCCGCGGCCAGCCCGGCGATGCCCCCGCCCACGACCACGACGTGCCGCCGAGTCCCTTCCATGTCTCCAGACGTTACCCGCCCGCGAGCACCTGGTGCGCTGGTCACGGGGCGGGTCCGGGGCGCGGGCCCCAGAACGTGACGGCATTGTGACGCGGTCCGGTCAAACCCCGTGCCCGCGGGTCCCGTCAACAAGGGCATGAGCAGATTACGGAGCCGCCCGTCACTGATGGTGACCCTGGCGGCCGTCGTCCTCGCCATCTCAGCCTGCGGTGGGTCGCAGGATCTGAGCCAGTCGAGCTCGGGAGCAGCCCCGGCCGCCCCGGCAGTGGAGAGTCAGGCCGACGCACCGGCCGGCACGTCGCAGGGCGGAAGCGAGGCCACCGTTCAGGACTCCGGGGCCCGTTCTCCCTCGGACTCCTCCAAGGTCGAGGTCAAGCAGGCCGACCAGGCGATCGTCTACACCGGCGAGATGTCGGTTCGCGTCAAGGACGTGACCGTCGCGGCCAACAGGGCGAAGCAGATCGTCAGCGCGGCGGGCGGGCGCGTCGACAGCGAGCAGTCCACCTCGTACGGGCGCGAGGCCAGGTCGTCCATCGTCTTCAAGATCCCCCCGGACCGGTATCCGGCCGTGGTGGACCAGCTGGGCAAGGACCTTGGCGTACGGGAGTCGCTGAGCCTGGGCACCGAGGACGTGAGCCAGCAGATCGCCGACGTGGGCAGCCGGGTCAAGTCGTCCAAGTCCGCGCTCGGCCAGGTCAGGAAGTTCATGGCCAAGGCGAAGACCATCCCCCAGGTGCTGGAGGTGGAGCGGGAGATCTCCACTCGCGAGGCCGATCTGGAGTCGCTGCAGGCCCGGCAGAGGACCCTGGCGGCCCAGACGGCCCTCGGCACGATGACCATCCACCTGGTCCACGTCACCCGCCTCGCGCCCAAGCCCGCCAAGCCGAAGCCGGAGCCGCCGAACTTCCTCAGCGGCCTCAAGACCGGCTGGCACGCCCTGGCGACCACGACGAGGATCGCCCTGACGGTCTTCGGCGCGCTGCTGCCCTGGCTGGTCGTGCTCGGCGTGCTCTGGATCGCCTACATGGCGGTACGGCGGCGCGTGCCGTCCCTCTGGAGCCCGGCGGCCACGCGACGGCCCGCACCGGACGCCCCGAGGACGCCGGAGGCCCATGGCGAGCCGGACAGCGCGCCAGAGCCGGACGTCCCCGGGGAGCCGGACGAGAGGCCGTACGTCCCTGAGAGGCCCGGCGCCTCCGAGAGGGCGGACGTCCATGAGCAGGACGTCCCCGAGGACGGACACGAACCCGAGGGCCCCCGGGAGCGGTGATCAGCGGGCCGACGCCTCGTGCACGAGGTCGGTGAGGCGGGCGAGCTGGTCGGGGTCGGTCGTGGGCAGCACCCCGTGACCGAGGTTGAACACATGACCCTCCGCCGCCCGGCCACGGGCCACGATGTCGCGGGCGCGGCCCTCCACGACGTCCCAGGGCGCGAACAGGACGGCAGGGTCCAGGTTGCCCTGGAGCGCCTTGCCCGGCCCGACGCGCCGCGCGGCCTGGTCGAGCGGCACCCGCCAGTCGACGCCCACCACGTCGGCGCCGGCCTCGCCCAGCAGCCCGAGCAGCTCGCCGGTGCCCACGCCGAAGTGGATGCGCGGCACGTCGAGATCGGCCAGCCCGGCGAAGATGCGGCTGGTGTAGGGAAGGACGAACTCGCGGTAGTCGCCGGGGGCGACGGCCCCGACCCAGGAGTCGAAAAGCTGGACCGCCGAGGCGCCCGCGTCGATCTGCACCCGCAGGTAGGCCAGCGTGATGTCGGTGAGGCTGCCCATGAGCGCGTGCCACAGCGCGGGCTCGCCGTACATCATGGCCTTGGTGTGGTCGTGGTTCTTGGACGGCCCCCCCTCGATCAGGTAGGACGCCAGCGTGAACGGGGCGCCCGCGAACCCGATGAGCGGCGTGGGTCCGAGCTCCTTGGTCAGCGCCTGGATGGCCTCGGTGACATAGGGAACGTCGCCGGCGTCGAGCGCGCGCAGCGTGTCCACCCCGGCGGTGTCCCTGATCGGGTCGGCGACGACGGGGCCGACGCCGGGCTTGATGTCGAGGTCGATCCCGATGGCCTTGAGCGGCACCACGATGTCGCTGAAGAAGATCGCCGCGTCCACCCCGTACCGCCGCACGGGCTGCATCGTGATCTCCACGATGAGGTCGGGCGTCGCGCACGCGGTGAGCATCGGCACGTCGGCGCGCACCGCGCGGTACTCGGGCAGCGAGCGCCCGGCCTGGCGCATGTACCAGACGGGCGTGTGGGGCACGGGAAGGCGCCGGCAGGCACGGACGAACGCGGACTCGGCGGTCTCGGGATTCACCCATCCAGGGTGCCATGGGAGCCGGTCGGTCCACGCACCGCGTACGTGCGATGTGCGCCGCGTGTCGGCGCCGTGGCCTGATACCAAAGCTTGCCGCGAAAAAGATATTTACCGGGCGGATGTCCGGTCATGCTAATAGAAGCCGCGAACCGTACACTATGTCTGGTTCGGTAGGCCAGGTCGGGGCCGGAACGGCCGTCTGCCGCGTCAAGGCAATCCCAAGCGCAGGTACAGTACGTCTCACGTGAGGTCCGTGATCATGTCGCGGTTGGCCCAAATGTTCGTCAATAGACCGCGCGGCGCCGATTCGGTGACCACTTTCGGGACACGCCGAGCGCGTTGCGGGGAAATGTCGCCGTGACGTGTCAACGTCGGACCAGCCCTCGAGTTCACGGACAAAGGCGCGCGGGTGGGGCAGCGCCGGCCAGGCGACGCGCACACCTGTCCGTCCGTACTCTCGATCCCGGGACCCGACGAAAGGCTCGCGATGACCGCGATGTGGAGTTCCTCCGAGCACCGCACTGTGCGTTGTGCGCTCCGTGCCGGCGAACGGGGCTTCGAGCGACGACACCGCCTCGGCGGGCACGACGGCCGCTACCGGCACTCCGCGGAGCGCGGCGACGGCCCGGTGATCGCGGCTTGATGACCACCCATGGTTCCGGCGCATACCCCCCTGCTTCCGGCATCACCCGCTCCGGCCTACGCTGCCATCATGACCATCGGTGACGCGCCTCCGGCGCCTGCCGCGTTCCGGCGGGCCCTGGAAAGCCTGCGGCCCGCCGAGGTCAGGCCCGAGATCGAGCTGGAGGACATCCCCGCCCCGCAGCGGCTGGCCCCCTACTCCGGCGCGGTCGGCGCATCGGTCTACCGCGACGACGACGAGCTCGCGGTCGGCCGGCTGATCATGTTGTTCGACCCTGACGGCCAGCGCGGGTGGGATGGTCCCTTCCGGCTGGTCGCGTATGTCCGCGCCGACATGGAGCCGGAGATCACCTCCGACCCGATGCTCGGACCTGTGGCGTGGAGCTGGCTGACCGAGGCCCTCGACTCCCGCCGCGCCCGCTACGCCGCCGCGGGCGGCACGGTCACCCGCGCCGTTTCCGAGGGGTTCGGCAACAAGGCCGACGACCCGGTCAACACCGAGCTGGAGCTGCGCGCGTCGTGGTCCCCGCTCGAAGAGGACCTGTCGGCGCACGTCGCCGCGTGGTGCGACCTGATGTGCCTCGCCGCGGGCATCCCACCCCTGCCACCCGACGTCGCGGCCCTCCCGCAACGGTCCGCGCGTCGCGAAGACCCGGAGTCCTTCAGGACGTGACCGACGACGAAATCATCCCCGCATCCGAGATAGTCCCGCTTCTGGAGCCCCGCGAGGGCATCCCGCCGGTCATCGAGGACCCCGCCGCGCTCGCGGCGGCCGTACGCGCGTTCGCCAAGGGCACCGGCCCGGTCGCCGTCGACGCCGAGCGCGCCTCCGGCTACCGCTACAGCGGCCGGGCGTACCTCGTGCAGCTACGCCGGGCCGGCTCCGGCAGCGCGCTCATCGACCCCATTTCCTGCCCCGACCTTTCCGAGCTGGACGCGGCGCTGGCCGACGCCGAGATCGTCCTGCACGCCGCCACCCAGGATCTCGCCTGCCTGGCGGAGATCGGCTTCGTCCCCCGCAAGCTCTTCGACACCGAGCTGGCCGGACGGCTCCTCGGCTACGAGCGCGTCGGCCTCGGCACGATGGTGGAGAACGTCCTCGGGCTCCGCCTGGAGAAGGGCCACTCGGCGGCCGACTGGTCGCACCGCCCCCTCCCCGAGGACTGGCTGCGCTACGCGGCGCTCGACGTCGAGGTGCTCGTCGAGCTGCGCGACATGCTCCACGACGAGCTCGCCGCCGAGGGGAAGCTCGCGTGGGCGCAGGAGGAGTTCGCGTCGATCCTGGCCGCTCCCCCGGCGCCGGCGCGCACCGACCCGTGGCGGCGCACCTCCGGCATCCACCGGGTGCGATCCCTGCGCGGTCTGGCCGTGGTCCGCGAGCTGTGGACGCTGCGCGACGAGCTGGCTCGGGAGGCCGACCTGGCCCCCGGCCGGGTGCTGCCCGACTCGGCGATCGTGACCGCCGCGCTGGAGCAGCCGCGCACGACCAAGGCCCTGACCGACATCGCCCCGTTCACCGGGCGCAGCGCCCGGCGTCACCTGCGCGAGTGGCTGAACGCCATCGGGCGGGCGCGCGTGCTGCCGGAGACGCAGCTCCCGCAGCCGAGCGGCCCGGGGGACGGGCCGCCGCCCGCCAACCGCTGGGCCGACCGCGACCCGGCCGCCGCCAGGCGGCTGGCGGGGGCGAGGGCGGCGGTGGCGGCGCTGGCGGAGACGCATCACATGCCCACCGAGAACCTTCTGCAGCCCGAGGCCATCCGGCGGCTCACCTGGGAGCCTCCCGCCGACCTCGACGAGGGGACGGTGGAGGCCCGGCTGCGCGAGCTGGGCGCCCGTGAGTGGCAGATCGCGCTGGTGGCGCGCCCCCTGTCGGCGGCGCTGACGCGCCTGGCCGCCAAGGACGAGCCCGAGGGCTGACGCCTTTACGAAGTAAGGCAGGGTCAGGCGTTCGTCAGCTTGCGCACGCTCTCGCGGAGCACGACCTCGCCCTCGACGGGAGTCCGCCTCGGCGCCTTGTCGTACGAGAGCGCGAGGTCGAGCGCGAGCGACCCCATGCGCGCCAGCGGCAGCCGTACCGTCGTCAGCGCCGGGGCGAGGTCGCGCAGCGAGGCGATGTCGTCGAACCCCGCCACCGACAGATCGCTCGGCACGTCGATCCCCTGCTCCCTGAAGGCGGCCAGCGCCCCGACCGCCATGACGTCGTTCACCGCGAACACGCAGGTGGCGCTGGTGTCCATGCGGACCAGCTCCACGGCGGCGGCGTACCCGCCATCCCGGTCGAACCCGCCGTTCACCTCGATCGCCGCGGGCAGGCCGAGCTCGCGGAGCCCCTCGGCGAAGCCGGCGGCCCTGTCGATGGCGGTGTAGAGGTTCGGCGGCCCGGCCAGCACGGCGAACCGGCGATGGCCCTGCCCCGCGAGCACGTGAGCGAGTTTGCGCGCCCCCTCGTGGTTCAGGGGCGCCACGGTGTCGGTGCCGAGGAGATCTTGCCCGATGATGGCGACCCGGCCCCCCGAGGCGCGGTAGAAGTCGAGCTCGGCGCGCAGGCGGCGCACCATGGCGTCGTCCACGACGCGGGAACCGGCGATCAGCACCGCCCGGGCCCGCTGGGCGTTCAGCGTGGCGACCAGGGCGATCTCGCGCCGGGGGTCGCGGTAGGTCGTGCCGAGCGTCACCACCATGTCGTGCAGGTCGGCGGCGCGGATGGCGCCGTCGGCGATGGCGGCGAAGTAGGGGTCGGTCAGGTCCTGGATCACCAGACCGACGACGTTGCTCGCGCCGCGCGCCAGGGTCTGCGCTGTCGCGTCCGCGCGGTAGCCGAGCCTGGCGGCCGACGACTGGACCCGCGCCCGCAGGGCCGCGCCCACCTGGCGGCTGCTCCCGTTGAGCACCCGTGAGGCGGTCGCCAGTGACACCCCCGCGTCCCTGGCGACGTCTTCCAGCGTGACCATGGTCATCCTCCCGTGCCCCGGCCGGCTCCCCTCTCATTGTCCAGCGCCCGCCGGCGCCTCACGCACGGATCCCGGGTCCGGAGGACATCACGGCCTCGGACCGGGTGTCACTTCACGGCGACGGAGGGCTTGTCGTCGACCCGGCTGTGCCGCATGCCGTAGAGGAAGTAGAGCCCGACGCCGATCGCCATCCAGATGAGGAACCTCAGCCAGGTCTCGACCGGAAGGTTCAGCATGAGGTACACGCAGGCCAGCACCGACAGGATGGGCACCACCGGTACCAGCGGCGTGCGGAAGGCGCGGGGCAGGTCGGGCCGCGTCCTGCGCAGGATGACGACGCCGGCGGAGACCAGGACGAACGCGAACAGCGTGCCGATGTTGACCAGCTCGGCGAGGGCCGACAGCGGGATGAGCCCGGCCAGCAGCGCCGTCGCCACGCCGATGATGATCGTGATGCGGTACGGCGTTCCGAAGCGGGGATGCACGGCCGCCAGCCCTCGGGGAAGCAGGTTGTCGCGGCTCATGGCGAAGAAGATGCGGCTCTGGCCGAGCATGAGGATCATCACGACGGTGGTGAGCCCCGCCAGGGCGCCGACGCTGATGATCGTGGCCAGCCAGTCCTGGCCGACGACGCGGAAAGCGCCGGCCAGCGGCGCCGACCGGCTGAGCCGGTAGTACGGCTGCATTCCGACGACGACCAGCGACACCGCGACGTACAGGACGGTGCAGATCACCAGGGAGGCGATGATGCCGATGGGCAGGTCGCGCTGGGGCTTCTTGGTCTCCTCGGCGGCGGTGGCCACCACGTCGAAGCCGATGAAGGCGAAGAAGACGATGGCCGCGCCCGAGAAGATGCCGAGCACGCCGTAGGCCACCGGGGAGATGCCGAACAGCACCTGGATCAGCGGCGCCTTGAGCCCGTCGGCCGCCGGGATCGCCCGGGCCGGCGGGATGAACGGGCTGTAGTTCGAGCTCTTCACGAAGAACAGCCCCGCCACGATGACCAGCAGCACGACAGTCACCTTGATCGTGACGACGACCAGGTTGAACCGCGCGGACAGCTTGATGCCGGCCACCAGCACGCCCGTCAGCGCGAGCACGACCAGAACGGCGGGAACGTTGAACGTGGCGTGCTCGCCGGCGAGCGTGGACGGCAGGTGGATGCCCAGCGTGGCGAGCAGCTCCGAGAAGTATCCGGACCATCCGACCGCGACCACGGCGCCGCCGAGGGCCAGCTCCAGCATCAGGTCCCACCCGACGATCCAGGCGGGGAACTCGCCGATGGTGGCGTACGAGAACGTGTACGCCGACCCGGCCACCGGCACGGTCGAGGCGAACTCGGCGTAGCACAGGGCGGCGAGCGCGCAGACGATGCCCGCGACGACGAACGACAGGGCGACGGCCGGGCCGGAGTTGTCCCTGGCCACCTGGCCGGTGAGCACGAAGATGCCCGTGCCCACGATCACGCCGACACCGAAGACGGTCAGGTCGAGGGCGCTCAGGTTGCGTCGGAGACGGTGCTCGGGCGACTCGGTGTCCTCGATCGAGCGCTCGACCGTCTTGGTACGGAAAATCGACATGGGGCCGCCCCCTGATCGTCATTGATCGCGCAGGACGCCTTCCGTGAAAGCGCGGGTCATGCGTACCCCCCGTCCGGACAAACATTCCTCGTTCTTCCCACGGGAGGGCAGGGCGACCGTCTTTCGGCCGACCGGAACGCGAGGCATGACCAGGGAGAACGCGAGATCACGGAGAAGGGGGGACCTCCACGGGGCCGGCCGGCC
>NZ_JBFBIK010000074.1:0-35911 GCF_040685555.1 Sphaerisporangium sp. NPDC088356 | reverse complement strand
GCCGACCTCGGCCTGACCGCCTACCGCTTCTCGGTCTCCTGGCCGCGGATCCAACGAGCGGGCGGGGGCGACACGGGAGGGCGTCAGCGGCCGGAGATGAGGTTGGCCAGGCGGGCGTAGGCGGAGGTGCGGCCCATCTGGGCGGTCTCGTGGCGGTCGGCGGTCCGGAACAGCGCGTAGATCGCCTGCACGCCGATCCAGCGCAGCGGCTCCGGCTCCCACTGGCGCACCTGGCGGCCGACCCACGGCAGGGCGGTGAGCTCGGTGTCCTGCCGCAGCACGAGATCGCGGAGCGTACGGCCTGCCAGGTTGGTGGTGGTGACACCGCTCCCGACGTACCCACCGGCCCAGCCGAGGCCGGTGGTGTGGTCCAGGTGGACGGTGGAGCACCAGTCCCGGGGGACGCCGAGCACCCCGCACCACGAGTGCTGGATCCTGGCCTTGGCGGTGGCGGGGAACAGCGAGGTGAGGATCTTCCGCAGCGCGGCCACGGTCTGCGGCTGGGTGGCGCCGCGCACGTCGGTGCGCGAGCCGAAGCGGTACGGCACGCCCCGCCCGCCGATGGCGATGCGGCCGTCGGCGGTCCTCTGCGCGTAGCAGTACGCGTGCGCCTCGTCCCCGAGCAGTTCGTAGTCCCGCCAGCCGATCTGCTCCCACACCTCGTCCGACAGGGGCTCGGTGACGATCATCGAGCTGTTCATCGGCAGCCACTGGCGGTGCTGGCCCTGGATGCTCGCGGTGAAGCCCTCGGTGGCCCGGATGACGTACTCGGCGGTGACCGTGCCCCGGTCGGTGACGGCCGCCGCCTTGTCCTCGGCGGTCCGGGGGCGGATCTCGGTGACCGTGGTGCCCTCGAACAGGTCGACGCCGAGGCCGGTGACGACGCGGGCGAGGCCGACCGCGAGCTTGGCGGGCTGGATGCGGGCGCAGTGCGGGCTGTAGGTGGCGGAGATCGTCCCGGCGACGCGGATGCGGTCCTCCTGCTCGTCGCGGGTGAGCAGCCGCATGTCCTGCTCGGCGAAGCCCCACGTGCGAAGGTCGGCCAGCTCGGCGTGCAGGCGGCGGTTCTGCGCGGGGTTGGTGGCGACGTGGAGCAGGCCGCCCTTGTGGATGTCGGCGTCGATACCCTCGGCCCTGGTGACCTCGATCACCTCGTCCACCGCGCTGAACATGGCGTGCTGAAGATCGATCATCGCCTGGCGCCCGCGTGCCGCCGCGTGCCGCTCGCGCGACCCGGCGAACTCGGCCGACAGCCAGCCGCCGTTGCGCCCGGAGGCCCCGAAACCGGCGAACTCCCGCTCCAGGATCGCGATCCGCAGGTCGGGCCGGGCCTTCTTCAGGTAGTACGCGGTCCACATGCCGGTGTAGCCGCCGCCCACGATGGCCACGTCGTACTCGCGCGACCCCGGCAGCGCGGCACGGCGTTCGGGGACGCCGATCTGCCGGTACCAGTACGACACCCCGCCGTTGGCGAAGTCGTCCGTCAGGGGGGTGCCGTTCAATCCGTTGCCGCTCATATCAACTCCATGACCAAGGTGCTGTGGTTGCCGACGACCTCACCGCGCACGGTCAGGGGGAACCGCCTTCACATCAGAATCGTCGGGTGGAAGTACTGAGTCGCCGACGCGCTCGCTTGCTCGTACCAGGCGCCGGGCTACGACGGCGTCGGCGGGCCGATCATCCAGAGCACCTCAAGCGGCTCCACGCCCTCGTTGACCACGCGGTGCGGGGTCGAGGTCCGGTACTCGATGCTGTCCCCGGCGCCCAGCTCGTAGGAGACCGCCGACTCCGCCGGGCCGATCCACAGGACGGCCCGGCCGCGCAGCACCAGCAGGATCTCCTGGGAGTCGCCGTGGGTGTAGGACTCGTCTCCGGTGGAGGCCCCGGGGTCGAACTCGCCGCTGTAGATCTCCAGGTTCTGCAGGGGCCGCTGCGAGATCAGGTACTTGCGGGTGCCCGGCCCGGTGGGTAACTCGGGGCGGTCGGCCCGGCGGACGAGCCGGTGCCCGACCACCTCGCCCTCGCTGAACAGCTCGGCCACCGTGAGGCCGAGGGCGCCGGCGATGCGCCGCAGCATGCCGATGCTCGCGCTCGTGCGTCCGCGCTCCAGCTGGCTGATGAAACCGGGACTTGCGCCCGCCTCGCCGGCGAGGTCGCGCAGCGTCATCTGGCGCATGGCGCGGTACGCCCTGATGCGCGCCCCGAGGCGCACGGTATCCGCCTCAGGAGCGCCCACAGCAACGTTCCGAGCTGGGGGCTCAGGCGGCATCGAACATCCCGATCTTTGTCACCAAACATTTTGTTTGATCACTGTACAGACGTTCGATCCGCCTCCTCAAGCCCCAAACTAATAACAAACCAGCCACAACCAGACAAACCACCCAGAGTGGGCTGGGTCCGGTATGCGTGTCAGCGGGATCCGGTGCAGCCGCATCTTCTCGAAGCCGTAGCGGCAGATCAAGCGACGGCGGGTAGCCGTCGCTCATCCACCGCATGACCTCGGGGTCTGTGCCAGCGCCACAGCGTCTCGGCGTCCGACGGTTCGAGGGCGCGCAGTCGTACGCGGTCTCCGGTAAGCACGCCCGATTTCCTATCAAAGAGTGGCCGAACGCGAGAACCGGTATACAGCTTGGGCGCGTGGGCCGTCAGCGTCGTAGGGTCGCGGCCGGGCGCCCCTGGGGTGGGATGCGGCGTGGCGCGGTCAGGAGGCGTTCGTAGAGTTCCAGGTAGCGGTCGGCCATGACGGCGGGGGCGAAGCGGGCGCGGGCCTCGCGGCGGCATTCTTCGGGGTCGATCTCGTCCACGCGCAGCACCAGCTCGGCCAGCTCCTCCTCGGTGTCGGCCAGGAACCCGGTGCGGCCGTGGTCGATGATCTCGGGGAGCACGCCGCGCCGCAGCCCGACGGGAGGGACACCGAGGGCGAGCGCCTCGACGACGGCGGTGCCGCCGGGCTCGTCCCACTGGATGGGGAAGAGCGCCGCGCGCGCCGAGGCGTAGAGCCGGTCGCGGGCCGCGCCCTCGACCGAGCCGACCCACCTGACGAGGTCGCCGTCGAGGTAGGGGGAGACCTGGCCGGCGAAGTACCGCACGTCGGGGTGGCCGTGCAGCGGGTGGTCGGGGTTCTCGACCACGGCGTCGAGCTCCGCGGCGGTGTTCAGCCCGCTGACCGGGCCCGCCAGTACGAGGGGCAGGCCGAGCTTCTGGCAGATCCTGGCCGCGACGTCCTGGCCCTTGAGCCCGCAGACGCGGCCCATGACCATCAGGTGATCGCCGCGCTTCACGCGCGTGTCCGCGTCGGCGAGCGGGGTGGCGAGGTGGACGGCGCCGAGCGAGACGGCCCTCAGCGCGGCGGGCGCGCGGCGGAGCTGTGATTCCGAGACGCCGTTGACCGCGATGGACCTGGGGAAGTTCCCGTAGAAGGCGGCGTGCTTGCGCAGGTCCCAGTGCAGGGTGTGCAGCACGGGAGGGCCGCCGAGCGTGGACAGCAGGGCGGGGCCGACCACCTCAAGGTGGTCGTGGACCAGGTCGATGTCGTCGCGGCGGCGCAGCTCGGCCGCCACCCTGGCCTGGTGCGCGTGCGCGATGCCCATGACCTGGTTGTACGGCTTCTGCAGGTGGGAGAACTGGCCCTCGTCGTAGACGCTGATCAGCTCGTCCACCTCCAGCGGGCTCGCGCCCACAGAGGCGAGCACCACGCTGACGCCCCGCTCGCGCAGCGGCGGGATCAGCGTGGCGACGATGTTCTCGATGCCACCGTAGCCGGAGGGGGGCACGGGGAGCCAGGGACCGGCGTTCATGAGAATCTTCACGCGACGTCCTCCTTGACGGAGTTCACCGAGTTGACCGGCAGTACCGGGGTCGCCGGGGTGGCGATCACGGTGGCCAGCGGGGGGCGTTCGGCGACGCTGACGTCGCTGAGGGTGGCGTTGCCGTCGGCGTCGAACTGGAGCAGGCCCGTCGCGGGCGCCTCCGAGGCGACGATACGGCCCTGCCGTTCCAGGCGGGACCACGCGGTCAGCATGATCTGCCCGGCCATCCGGCCGAGCGCCGCCGTCGACTGGTGGCTGTGCTGGCGGCAGCCGAGGTCCACCTGGGCCATCGCGTCGAGCCCGACGCGCTCCAGCAGGTCGACGAGGAGGCCGAACTCCACGCCGTACTCGGTGACGAAGGGCACCTGTTCGAGCACCTGGCGCCGCGCGGCGTACTCCCCGCCGAGGGGCTGCACGAACCCGGCCAGCTCCGGCCAGTACAGGTTGAGCATCGGCCTCGCGACCAGCTCGGTGACCCGGCCCCCCGCGCCGCGCTGCACCACCCCGTCGGGCCCGGTCAGGGGACGCTCGTAGGCGCCCTTCACGAAGGCGATCTCCGGCCGCGTGAGCAGCGGGCCGAGGAGCCCGGAGATGAAGTGCGAGCCGAAGTTCCGCAGGTCGGAGTCGGCGAACACGACGATGTCCCCGGTCGAGGCCGCCAGCCCCTTCCACAGCGCCTCGCCCTTGCCCGACAGGGGCGGCAGGCCGGGCAGCACGTCGTCCTGGCGTACCACCCGGGCGCCCGCCGCCGAGGCGATCGCGGCGGTGGCGTCGGTGGAGCGGGAGTCGACCACGAGGATCTCGTCCACGAGCGGGATCGCCTCGACGAGGTCGCGCCGGATGGCCGAGACGATGGCGCCGACCGTCTGCTCCTCGTCGCGCGCGGGCAGCACCACGCTCACCGTGGTCGTCCCCTTGGCACCCAGGAGCGTGTCCAGCGGCCAGTCGGCCGCGGCGCTCGTGTGCGGGTGTGACCGACCCCTGACGGGAGCCGGTACCCGCGGCGAACGACCAGAAAGATTTTCCATTCAGCCTGCCCCGTTCTCATGTCATGACGGCGGCAAACTGCCCCAGAAAGAGCGATCCGAACGTCATTGTTTGGCGAGCCCCAGGAGAGGCATATGCCGCTTCGTGACTTCTAATACCCGTATCGGCATTATCGGTGCCGGAAATGTCGCCGCACGCCACGCAGAAGTACTCTCATGTTTCCCCGATGTAACAATTGTCGGGATCGCCGACACGGATTCACGCAAGGCCGAGGCCCTCGCCTCACAGTACGGCGCTCGGGCACATGGTGGGCATGCGAGCCTGCTCGAAGCCGGGGGGCTGGACGCCGTCTACGTCTGCGTGCCGCCGTTCGCGCACGGCACCACGGAGCTCGACGTGCTCGAGATGGATCTGCCGATATTCGTGGAGAAGCCCCTGGGCCTCGACCTCGCGACCGCCGAGAAGATCGCGGCCGAGATCGCACGGCGCGGGCTGGTCTCCGCCGTGGGGCACCACTGGCGCTACCTCGACACGTTGCGAAGGGCACGCGACCTGCTCGCCGACCGGCCCGTACGGCTGGCGCTCGGCTTCTGGCTCGACAAGCTGCCCCCCGTGCCCTGGTGGACCAGGCGGGACATGTCCGGGGGGCAGGTCCTGGAGCAGGCCGTCCACGTGCTCGACCTGGCCAGGGTCCTGGTCGGCGAGGTCGAGATGGTGCACGCCGTACCCGCCGGGGAGACCGCCGGCGATGAGATCGACCGGGCCACCGCGGCGGTGATGCGCTTCCGCGGCGGCGCCGCCGGGCTGCTCGCCACCACGAGCCTGCTGGAGCACAAGCACCGGATCGGCCTCGAAGTGCACGCCGAGGGCCTGGCACTGGACGTCGGCGAGACGCGGCTGGTCGTCAACGGGGACACCGTGATCGAGGACCCGGGGGAGGCCAAGACCCGGGTGGACAGGGAGTTCGTCAACGCGGTGCGGGGAGTGCCGTCCGACGTGCGCGTGCCCTACGAGGAGGCGCTGAGGAGCCACCGCCTGGCGCACGCGGTCGCGCGGTCGGCGGCCGAGGGCGGGCCGGTCACCCTGGACGACGGTGACCCCCGATGACCGAGATCAGGACGCTGAGCGTCGACGCGCCCGGTGAGATCACCCTGATCGAGGAGAAGGCGGGTGACACCCCCGACGGCGGCTTTCGGGTCGAGACCCTGTACAGCGGCGTCTCGGCGGGCACCGAGCTGACCTACGTCAAGGGCGGCAACCCCTACCTGACCTCCGCCTGGGACGCGGAGCTCGGCCTGTTCCTGCCGGGCATCCCCTCCCTCGCCTACCCGGTACGCGGCATCGGCTACATGCAGGTGGGCCGGGTCGTGGAGAGCCGGACGCGCGCCGTCGAGGAGGGCACGGTCGTCGCGATGGCCTACGGGCACCGCACCGGCTACGTCGCCGACCCGATGACCGACAGGTTCGTGCCGCTCCCCGAAGGACTCGACCCGCTGCTTGGGATCTACGTCGCGCACATGGGCCCCATCTGCGCGAACGGCCTGCTGCACGCGGCCGCCGACCTGTACGGGCCCGCCGCGCGCGGCCTCGGTGACGGCGTGCGCGGCCGGCGGGTCGCGGTCACGGGGGCGGGCGTGGTGGGGCTGCTCGTGGCCTCGTTCGCCATCGAGCACGGCGCCGCGGAGGTCGTCGTGGTGGACGAGACGCCCGAGCGGCTGCGGATCGCCGAGGCGCTCGGCGCCACGGCGCTCGCGACCGGCGACGACCCCGCCGTGGTGCTCAAGCGGCGCTGGCGTCACGGCCCGAACGACAGGGGAGCGGACGTCGTCTTCCAGTGCCGCGGACAGGCGAGGACGCTCGCCATGGCACTCAGGCTGCTCAGACCGCAGGGCAGCGTCATCGACCTGGCCTTCTACACCGAGGGGGCCGGCGAGGTGCGCCTGGGCGAGGAGTTCCACCACAACGGGCTCAGCCTGCGGTGCGCGCAGATCGGCAGGGTGCCGCGCGGCCTCGCCCACGCCTGGGACAGGGAGAGGCTCTCCCACGAGACCGTCACCCTGCTGGGGCGGCGCGGCCCGCTGCTACGCGAGCACGTGATCACCGACGTCGTGGACTTCGGCCAGGCCCCCCGGCTCCTCGGCGACCTTGCCGCGCGCCGCCGCCACGCCCTCCAGGCGGTGCTGTGCCAGGACGTCGACGATCAGCGCCGCTGACCAGCTGAAGTCGTCGCAGCCGTGCCCTTGGAGGGTGGAGGGGTCGAAGTACTCGCGAAAGCCCGCGTGCGCCACCGCGCGGACCATGCCACCGGCGAGCAGCGCCGCCAGGTCGGGCCGGCGGTGCCGCAGGCCCCGCCAGACCAGCCAGGTGAGGTTGATCCAGCTCGGCCCGCGCCAGTAACGGGCCGGGTCGAACTCCGGCACGCCGGGCGCGAGGCTGGGCAGCATCCCCCGCTCCAGCCGGAAGCGGTCCACCGCGGTGCCGATCAGCGCGTTCGCGATCTCTTGGGGCAGGCCGGGGAGGATCAGCGGGGTCAGCCCGGCTGCGCTGCCGGAGCGGATCAGGCCGCCGGTGAGCGCGTCGCGGGCGTGGAAGAGGCCGTCGTGGTAGAGGTGCTGGATCATCGCCGCGGTGATCCTCGCCGCCTCGCGGCGGTGCGGGCTCGGGTTCAGGCCACAGACCGCCGCGATCTTCGCCAGCGCCGCCTCCGCCGAGCCGTACGCGGCGTTGAACAGCGGATCCTCCACGGCGAACGCGCCGACCCCCTGGTAGCCGGTGTCCCGGTAGGCGCGGGCCAGCGTGGTGTAGCGCTCGTAGTCGTGGTCGGTGGGCCGCTCGTCGGCGCTGATGTGCGTGAGGTCGCGCCGCTGGACGGCGATCGGGTCCGTCACCACCGCGGCCAGCGGCGCGTCCCACGCCGGGCTGTTGTCCATGCCCGACTCCCACGGGTGCACGATCGACAGCAGCCCTTCGGGCGAGCGGCGCGCGGTGCGCAGGAACTCCTGCTGGGCGACCAGGCGCGGGTAGATCCTGCGCAGGAAGGCCGGGTCGGGGTCGGCCACGTGTACCTGCCAGGCGGCCATCGCGTGCACCGGCGGCTGCACGATGCCGGAGGTGGCCGCGCCGCAGGGGGCGCGCACGTTCCAGAAGGCGGGGCCGGGGAAGTACGAGCCCTCGGGCACGTCCGGGTTGAACACGATGTGCGGGACCCTGCCGTCGCGCCACTGCGCCCCGAACAGGGTCAGCAGCTCGGACCTGGCCCGGCGTGGCGACCAGCGCGCGTTGCCGATCGTGATGAAGGCGGAGTCCCAGCTCCACTGGTGCGGGTAGAGCCTCCGGGACGGGACGGTGTGGTTGCCGTCCCAGTTCGCGACCAGCACCCGAATGGCCCGGCGCAGGAGCGCGCGACCGTCACCGCCGGGCTCGCGCGGCGCCGGACCCTGCCCTGGCACCAGCGTCCCGGTCGTGCTCCTGCCGGGCTCGCGTAGCGTTCCGGCGGCGTCTCCGGCCGGCCCGCGGGGGATCACAGGAACTTCCTGACGAACGCCGCCGTCTGCGGCAGGACGATCTCCGGCTCGCCGCGCAGGCGGCACTCCAGGGCCAGGTAGCCGTCGTAGCCGATCGCGTCGAGGGTGGCCAGCTGCGCCGCCCAGTCGAGGTGGCCGGTGCCCGGCTGGTTGCGGTTGGACTCGCTGATCTGCATGTGCGCGAGGTACGGCGCCGCGTCCATCAGCGAGCGGCAGGGGTCGTCCTCCTCGATGTTCATGTGGTAGGTGTCCCCGGCGACCCGCACGGAGTCCATCGAGCACAGCTCGGCCGCCTGGGCGAGGGTGTTGACCATGTGGTTCTCGTAGCGGTTGAGCGGCTCCAGCATGATCAGAACGCCCTCGCGGCCCGCGTGCTCGCCGAGCGCGGCCAGGGCCTCGGCCAGCACCTCCCTGTCCTGCTCGGGGGAGCGCGGAGGCTCGAAGGGCGGCAGCCTGAGGGAGAACTGCCCCCAGGAGGCGGGCGTCATCACGCCGATGCCGCCGAGCTCGCCGATCACGGTGAGCTGCGAGCGCAGCTGCCGCACCGCGTCCTCGCGCCTGCCCGCGTCGAAGTCGCCGATGAAGTGCGACATCTCCACGCAGACCGTCGGCATGACCACGCCGTCCGTGAGCGCCCGCCTGAGCTCGGGCAGGCGGCCGGCGAAGTGGAGGTCGCCCTTGCCGCGCAGCTCGATGGCGTCGAACCCGGCCTCGGTGGCGAAGGCGAACTTCTCCTGAAGTGTGCGCCCCGGCACGAGCTGCTCCTGTACGGCCAGCTTCACCGCCGCTCTCCCTCCGTGAACTCGAAGACCAGTTGCAGGACGTCGGCGGGATGCCGGTCGAGCAGCTCGAACGCCTCCGCCGCGTTCTCCACGTTCATCACGTGGCTGACCAGCACGCTGGTGTCGATCTGGCCCCTCAGCACGAGATCCATGAACGTGCGCTGCAGCCGTTCGACGTCCCAGCGGTGGGAGAGCCACGAGGCGACCCCGCCGATCTGGGAGGACACTATCTGCACCTGGTTGTGATGGAACTCCTCGCCGAGCCGCAGCCCGGCCCCCTCGCCCTGGTAGAAGCCGGCGGCGACGACCCTGCCGCCCCTGCGCACGCTCCTGATCGCCTCGTGCAGGGCCAGCTGGCTGCCGCTCAGCTCGATGGCGGTGTCGGCGCCCTCCACCCGCTTGCGCAGGAACTCAGCGCACGAGCCGGACAGGACGTCGAACGCCTCGGCCGCACCGAACCGCCTGGCGAGTTCGAGGCGGGCCTGGATGGCGTCGGCCGCGACGACCCTGGCGCCGCTGAGCACCGCGAGCCGGGTGGCGAGCAGCCCGATCACGCCCTGGCCGAAGACGGCGACCTGGTCGCCGAGGTGCACGTCGGCGGCGTGCACCGCGTTGAGGGCGATGGCGCCGACCCGGGCGAACACGCCGGTCAGCGGGTGGACGCCCGGCGGCAGCACGTGCCCGGCCAGCCGCTCGGCGGGCAGCACGGCCTCGGCGCGATGGCCCCACACGCCCCAGACGAGGCTGCCGATCGGCGGGTCGGCGACGTCGGGCGCCGCCTCGACCACCTCGCCGACCTCCTGGTATCCCCAGCCCGACAGAGGATAGGCGTGGGTCCTGCCCTCGGTGAACAGGCGGCGCTCGGTGTCCCATCGCCGGTTCACGTAGGGATTGGTCCCTCGGTAGGCGGTGAGCTCCGTGCCCGCGGAGACGCCCGAGTAGACCGTGCGAACACGCACGCATCCCGGCGTGAGCTCGCCAGGCGGCTCCTGGGTGACGCTTACGACACCCGGCTCTTGAATGGTGATGACGTGCATGTTCCCACTTATACTTTTTAGTCCAACAAAAGCCGTAGACTTAGGACATCTTTCCCTACGATAGTCACTACGAAAACACGCTAAAGTCCAGGACTTGTGGGGAGGGATTTAATGGAACTGGGGTTCCTTACAGCGTGCCTTCCGGAATCCGATCTTTCGGACATAGCGCGCTGGGCCGCCGGGCACGGCTTCGACGCCCTGGAAGTGGCCGGGTGGCCCGCGCCGGACCACCGCGATCACATCAAAGTGGATCAGTTCGACAGAGCCGAATCCATCCGGGTGAGGAAGATCTTCGAGGAGACGGGGCTGACCCTCTCCTCGATCGCCTACTACGAGAACAACCTCGACCCCACCCGCCGGGCGGAGGTCAACGAGCACGTGCGCAGGTGCGTCGACGCCGCCGCGGAGCTCGGCTGCCCCACCGTGGGCACGTTCGTCGGCCGCGACCCCGGGCTTCCCGTGGCCGACAACCTCAAGCTCGCCGAGGACGTCTTCGTGCCGCTGGTCGAGTACGCCCGGGGGCGGGGCGTGACGATCGTCATCGAGAACTGCGTGATGAAGAGCTGGCATCCCGACGGCTACCCGGGCAACCTGGCGTACTCCCCGGAGCTGTGGGAGTGGATGTTCACGCTCGGCCTCAAGCTCAACTACGACCCCTCGCATCTGGTCGCGCTGGGCATCGACCCCGTAGCGGCCGTCGTGCCGTACATTTCGGACATCGCCCACGTGCAGGCGAAGGACACGCAGATCCTGCCCGGCAAGATCGACAGATACGGCTTCTACGGGCCGGTCAGCGGCGCGAAGGGGTGGTACCGCTTCCGGGTGCCGGGGCTCGGTCAGGTCGACTGGACCGGCCTGGTCGACGCGCTCTACGAGGGCGGCTACGACGGGGTGATATCGGTCGAGCACGAAGATCCCGTCTGGAGCGGGGACGACGAGCGCGTGTACGCCGGCCTCGGCATCGCGCACCGCACGTTGCGCGACCTCATCGTGGGGTAAAGGCCGCTCATCCCCCTCAGAGGAGCGTGCCATGCCGAACAAGGTAACCGCCGTCCTCTCCGTCGCCCTGTTAGCCGTCACCACGGCGGCCTGCGGCAGCGACGCGGAGCAGAACCGGGCCGGCGCCATCACCGTGTGGACCGAGGAGAACCTCGCCGACCGGATGACCGTCCAGCAGACCCTCGCCGCGGAGTTCACCAAGCGCACCGGGATCAAGGTGAACCTCGTCGGCGTGGCCGAAGACCAGTTCAGCCAGATCGTCACCTCGGCCGCGGCGGCCGGCGACCTGCCGGACGTGATCGGCGCGCTCCCGCTGGCGGCGGTGCGCGAGCTGGAGGCCAACGACCTGCTCGACACCGCCACGCCGGGCAAGGTCGTGGACGGGCTCGGGCGCGACACGTTCTCACCGCGCGCCCTGGAGCTCGACAGCGCCGGAGGCAAGCTGCTCGCCGTGCCCAGCGACGGATGGGCGCAGCTGATCCTCTACCGCAAGGACCTGTTCAGGAAGGCCGGGCTCGAGCCCCCCGACACCTACGAGCGGCTGGAGGCGGCGGCGCGGAAGCTGAACACCGGCGGGGTGGCGGGGATCACGCTGGCGATCGCGCCGAAGGACTCGTTCACCTCGCAGAGTTTCGAGTACGTCGCGCTGGCGAACGGCTGCCAGCTGGTCGACAACTCCGGAAATATCATTATTAACTCGCCGCAATGCGTGAAGGCGTTCGAGTTCTATTCGAACTTGGCCAAGAACTACTCGATCAAGGGCAAGCAGGACGTCGACTCGACCAGGGCCACGTACTTCTCCGGCAAGGCCGCGATGACGATCTGGTCCTCGTTCATCCTCGACGAGCTGGCCGGGCTGCGGAACGACGCGCTCCCCAGCTGCGCCGAATGCCGCGCCGACAAGAAGTGGCTGGCCGAGAACACCGGGGTGGTGACCGCGCTGAAGGGGCCCGACGGGAGCGAGCCCGCGCAGTACGGTGAGATCGTCTCCTGGGCGGTGACCCACGACGCGAACAAGGACGCGGCCCAGAAGTTCGTCTCGTTCATGATGAACGAGGGTTACGAGCGCTGGATCGGCATGGCGCCGGAGGGCAAGGTCCCGACGCGCAAGGAGCTCGCCGGCAAGTGGAACGGCCTGCCCGCCGGGGTCGACACCAAGAAGCCGCTGTCGGAGGTCTACCCGGCCGAGACGCTCGACGCGCTGCGCCGGAGCCCCGACACCTTCGCCCGGTGGGGCATCCCGCAGGGGCAGGGCAAGCTGATCGGCGCCACGATGGGCGAGCTGCCGGTGCCCAAGGCGCTCAGCGCGGTCACCGGCGGGTCGCTGACCCCGCAGGCCGCGGCGGCCCAGGCGAAGGCGGACGTCGAGACCATCAAGCGCGGGATCCGGTGATGACCCCCGGCACGCCGCAGGCGCCCGGCGACGGGTCCCCGGTGGTGACCCTGGAGCGCGGGGAGCCGCCGGCGGGCACGGCGAGGCGCGGCCCGACGCTGCGGCAGCGGGAGGCCAGGGCGGGGCTCTACCTGATCTCGCCCACACTGGTCATCACGCTGGTCGTCGTGGTGGTCCCCCTGCTGTGGGCCGTCATGCTGGCCTTCCAGAACGTCCGCCTGATCAACATCAGGCGGGCGGGCATCTTCGGCCACTACACGCTGGAGAACTTCACCTACGTGCTGGCCGAGCCGGGGTTCTGGTCCTCGCTGGTGAACACGCTGGTCTACACGGTCGCCGGTACCACGTTGTCGATCGCGATCGGCCTGGTCGCCGCGCTGGCGCTGCGCGACAGGTTCAAGGGAAGGACCCTGATCAGGGCCTCGATCCTCATCCCGTACGTGGCGCCGGTGGTGGCGGCGGCCTTCCTGTGGGAGGTGATGCTCAACCCGCAGTACGGCATCGTCAACACCTGGCTCGGCGAGCCGATCGCCTTCCTCACCCAGGCCAAGGGCACCTTCCTCGGCATCGAGGTGCCGGTGGCGCTGCTGACGGTCATCGCGTTCGAGGCGTGGCGGTACTTCCCCTTCGCGTTCCTGTTCATCCTGGCCCGGCTGCAGGCGCTGCCCGCCGAGCTGGACGAGGCCGCGGTGGTCGACGGGGCGACGCCCACCCAGCGGTTCCGGTACGTGATCATGCCGCAGCTCTGGCGCGTCATCGCCCTGCTGTCGGTGCTGCGGTTCGTGTTCACCTTCACCAAGTTCGACGACGTCTTCCTGCTCACCGGGGGCGGCGCCGGGACCGAGGTCGTGAGCGTGCGGGTCTACGACTTCCTCACCGCCAGGGATGACATCGGGGCCTCGGCCGCGCAGGCGATCGTGCTGGCCCTCGTGCTGGTGGTCTTCCTGGCGATCTACCTGAGGTTCTTCTCCGGCGGGGAGGAGCGATCATGAACGAGACCGCGACCCGGCGCATGACCCGCGACCGCTTCGAGCGCGGGCTGTTCCGCGTGCTGAAGCCCCTGGTCATCGCCGTGCTCTTCCTGGCCACCGCGTTCCCGTTCCTGTACATGGTGATGCTCTCGCTGCGCGACATCCAGGAGCTGATCCTCGACCCCGGCTCGCTGTGGCCGCGCCGGTTCACCCTGTCGACCTACGCGGACGTGCTGGGCAGGCAGGGGTTCCTGACCTTCATGAGGAACAGCGCGATCATCGCGATCGTGTCCGTGGCGGTCACGTTGCTGATCTCGATACCCGGCGCGTACGCGGTGGCCAGGCTGCGGTTCTTCGGCCGCAGGCAGGTGCACTTCCTGTTCCTCGCGGTCTACCTGTTCCCCGCGATCGTGCTGGCGATCCCGCTGTTCGTGCTGTTCACGATGCTCGGGCTACGCGGCTCGCTGGCGGGGCTGATCCTCGTGTACATCGCGCAGACGGTCCCGGTGACGGTGTACATGCTGCGCAACTACTTCGAGACGGTGCCGCCGAGCGTGGAGGAGGCGGCGGCGATCGACGGATGCGGCCGCATCGAGACGATCTGGCGGGTGGTGCTCCCACTGTCCAAGCCCGCCCTCATGGCCACGGGGCTGTACGCCTTCATGATCGCGTGGAACGAGTTCCTGTTCGCCCTGCTCTTCCTGGTGGAGAAGCGGGAGAGCTGGACGGTGTCCCTCGGGCTGTCACAGCTCGCGGGCAGCATCGAGATACCGACGACCGTCCTCATGGCAGGATCGGTGGTACTGACGCTGCCGATCGTGGTGGTGTTCTTCGCGAGCGAGCGGCTTTTGACCGAGGGTCTCACGGCGGGCGCGGAGAAGGGCTAGTCGAGATGCTGACGGCGGGGCAGGTCCTCCAGCTGATCCGGCAGGGTTCTTGCCGTACCCGCAAGGACCTTATCGAGTTCACCGGCCTGTCCCGATCCACCATCACCGACCGCGTCGACCGGCTGATCGAGGCCGGCTACATCCACGAGTCGGGCGTCGGGGCGTCCGGGGGCGGGCGCCCGCCCTCGGTGCTCGACGTCGACCCGGGCAAGCACCTCCTGCTCGTGGCCGACCTCGGCGCGAGCCATGCCAGGGTGGCGCTCACCGACCTGGCCGCGAGGCCGCTGGCCGAGGAGCACACCGAGATGCGCATCCAGCGCGGGCCCGAGCCGGTGCTCACCTGGGTGCGCCAGGCCTTCCAGCGGCTGCTGGATGAGAGCGGCCGCGATCCGGCGCGGGTCACCGGCATCGGGATCGACCTGCCCGGCTCGGTCGACTACGCCTCGGGACGCATGATCAGGTCCTTCCTCATGCCCGGATGGGACGACCACCCGATCAAGGACGCCATCCGGCGGGCGTTCGACGTGCCGATCCTGGTGGACAACGACGCCAAGGCCATGGCGCTGGGGGAGTGGTGGTCGTCCTGGCGCCGGTGCCCGTCGCTGCTGCTGGTCAAGGTCTCCACCGGCATCGGCGCGGGGATCGTCATCGACGGCCGCATCTACCGGGGCGTCGACGAGGCGGCGGGCAGCATCGGGCACGTCCGCCTGCGCGAGACCGACGACCGGGTCTGCACGTGCGGCTCGCGCGGCTGCGTCGCCTCCCTGGCCAGTGGCCATGCCATCGCCCGCGCTCTCGGCCAGGAGACCAGCCGTGACGTGGTGCGGCTGGTCCAGGCGGGCGACCCGTCGGCGATCGCGCTCACCCAGGAGGCCGGCCGCACGCTCGGCGTGGTGCTGGCCGCCGCGGTCAGCCTGCTCAACCCCGGGGTGGTGGTGCTGGCCGGTGACATGGCGGAGACCAGGGAGCACTACCTGACCGGGATCAGGGAGAGCCTGTACAGGCGGAGCCTGCCCTACACCACGAGGAACCTGAAAATCGTGCCCAGCGCGCTCGGCGCCCGCGCCGGGATCACCGGCACAGCGATCATGGTGATGGAGCACGTGCTGTCACCCGGCACCGTGGACGCCGCCCTGCGCCAGTGACCCCTTCCCGTCTTGTGCGGCGGCGGGTCAGGGAAGGTCGCGCCGGTAGCGGAGCTCGGGGACGGCGACGCCGGCGACCTCCCACAGCGATCGGGTGCCGTCGGGGACGAAGCCGGCGGCGCCGTAGAAACGGCGTGCCCGGAGGTTGTCCTCCAGGACCCACAGCAGCAGCCGCCGGTACGAGCGTTCGCCCGCCGCCCGCAGGGCCGCGTCCGCGAGGGCCCGCCCGGCGCCCGTGCCGATGACGTCGGGGCGCACGTAGAACGCGTAGATCTCGCCGTCGCCCGGCACTGCGTCGTCGTCGCGGCACGGGCCCATGGCCAGCCAGCCCACCACGCTGCCCGCGTCCTCGGCGACGAGATCGAGCGTGGTGCCGTCGGCGTCGCCGAACCTCTTCCTCCGCCCCCGGGCGTCGTCCTCGACGGACAGGCCGTCCAGGTGGGCCTGCGGCAGGATGCCCGCGTAGGCGGTGCGCCAACTCGCGATCCGCACCGATGACACGGTCTCGATGTCCGGCTCCCGCATCTCGCGCACCACCAGCATGACGCCGGGCCCCCTTTCACATGCGTAGCGGCAGGCATCTTACCTGGGACGGCCGGACCCCCGCCGGGGCCGGAGTCGCGGGGTTCCGGCGGATGAAGAGGTGTGGCAGTGTTGTTCCGGGGGAAGATCTGTATGCCCGACAGGCGGCCGGTGGGGTGGTGCGGTGATCACGGGGCGCAAGCCGTACGGGTGCGGTGGGGGCGGGGAGGACACCTCGTGCCCGGTCGATTACGCTCGCGAACATGACGAACCTTGATCCGCGCTGGGTGCTTAGGGAACGCCCATCCGTCGGACTGATCATCGGGCTCGTCGTGGCGGGGATCTGCGCGCTGGTGTCGTTCTCCTTCGACATCTTCAACGGAGACCCCGTCCAGTTCTTCATCGCGCTCACGCTCGCGCTCGCCCCGGTGCCGCTGCTGCTCGCCGGGGTGCTGGCGCTCGACCGCATGGAGCCGGAGCCGCGCAAGGACCTGGCGTTCGCGTTCATGTGGGGCGCCGGCATCGCCGTGCTGGTGGCGGGCATCCTCAACAGCCTCAACCTCAGGTACGTCACCATCGCGACGCAGGACGCGGCGACCGCTCGCAACCTGGTGGCGACGTTCGTGGCGCCCGTGGTAGAGGAGACCATGAAGGGCCTGGTACTCCTCGGCCTGCTGCGCTGGCGCCGCCAGGAGCTCGACGGCCTGACCGACGGCATCATCTACGCCAGCATGGTCGGCCTGGGCTTCGCCATGAGCGAGAACGTCAGCTACTACGTCATGGCGCAGGACCAGCACGGCGTTCAGGGCCTGGCCGTGACGGTGGTGCTCCGGGGGATCCTGTCGCCGTTCGCCCATCCGCTGTTCACCTCCATGATCGGCATCGCCGTGGCCTACGCCGCGCAGAGCCGGGGCCCGGTGCGCGGCTGGGTGGTGTTCCTCGGCTGGATCGGCGCGATCATCCTGCACGGCATCTGGAACGGCTTCACCTCCTACGGCGGCTTCCAGGGCCTCGCGCTGGCGTATCTGCTGTTGATGATCCTGTTCTTCGTCGAGCTCGGAGTGATCGTCAAGGACCGCCAGCGCATCGTGGGCCTCATCCAGCGCTACCTGCCGCCGTACGGCGGGCTCGGGCTGGTCACCGACGTCGACATCTTCATGCTGTCCTCGCTGCAGGGGCGGCGGCAGGCCCGTCAGTGGGCGAAGGCCTACGGCGGTCCCGCGGGCCTGCACGCCATGCGCGACTACCAAGTCACCGCCACCGAGCTGGGGCTGCTCCACGAGCGCGGGGTCCGCGGTGTGATCGACAGGGACACCTTCGAGAACCACAGGGAAGCCCTTCTGGCCTGCATGAGCGCGGCCAAGGCGGCGTTCCCGGTCCCCGAGAGGCACCAGGCCACGATCGCCAGGGGGATGGCCCCGCCGGGGTACGCGCCGGGCCACGACACACGGCACTCCGCCTCGCCCTACCCTCCCCAGGACGGCCTGCCCCGCGACCCGTACCCGCAGGACGGCCTGCCCCGCGACCCGTACCCGCAGGACGGCCGGCAGGGCGGTCCCCCGCCTGGTTCCCCGCCTCCGGGCGACCCGGGCGCGAGCCCCTACGGCCCGCCGCAGGGCATCCCGTACGGCCCGCCGCCCGGGAACCGGGGTGGCAATCCCTACGGCCCGCCGCCGGGCGACCCGGGCGATAACCGCTAGCGGGTCAAGAGGCGGCCTCCCGTCCGGGCCGGTCATGGGGCGCCGGGCCGTGCCCCCTTGCCGGTCGGACGGCCGCGTGTTTCAATCGCGGTACGCGGATGCCGGTGGCCACTTCCGATGACCTTTTCCGGGTGGCCGATCAGGAGGCCTGCGAGCGCGCCCAGACGCCGTCCGCCGTCCCTCCCAGCCGCTGGCAGCGACATCTCATGACCTGTCCAGGCTGCTCGCACACCTCCTCGATGCCCGGAGAGGACACGGCACGATCGCGCTCGCATCGATCGCCGTCCCTCGCGGCGGCATCCGCAACGTGAAGAGGAAGCACTGTGAGAACCAAGGTATACGTGGCGATCATGACCGCGCTCGCGGTCGTGGTCGCCGGGCTGGTGACGCTGTCGTTACAGCGCTCGGCCGACGCGCACGGAACCATGCAGGCGCCCGCCAGCAGGACCTACGCCTGTTACACCGACGGGCTCACCTCCAGCAACGAGATCAAGCCGAAGAACCCCGCCTGCGCGCAGGCCGTCGCCGTCGGCGGCACCCAGCCGCTCTACGACTGGTACGGGGTGCTGCGCTCGGACGGCGGCGGGCGTACCCGGGGGTTCATCCCCGACGGCCAGCTCTGCAGCGGCGGGTTCGCGAAGTACGCGGCCTACGACGCGGCCAGGGCCGACTGGCCGGCGACCGTGGTGCAGGCGGGCGCCATGTACGACTTCGTCTACGGAGCCTGGGTGCCCCACCCCGGCGGGTTCAAGCTCTACGTCACCAAGGACACCTACAACCCCACCAAGCCGCTGACCTGGGCCGACATGGAGGAGCAGCCGTTCCTGACGGCCGACCCGGAGCCCGCGGTCACCAACGGCGCCTACCGCTTCTCGGGCAGGCTGCCGAACAAGTCGGGCCGCCACATCATCTACTCGGTGTGGTACCGGTCGGACAGCCAGGAGACCTTCTACGGCTGCTCCGACGTGATCTTCGGGAGCACCTCGACGCCTCCGCCGAGCTCGCCCCCGCCCGGCTCGCCCCCTCCGAGCTCACCGCCGCCCGCCACGCCTCCGCCGACCTCGTGCACGGCGACGGTGACGCTGTCGAACTCCTGGTCGGGCGGGTTCCAGGCCTCGGCGACCATCAACAACACCGGTAACGCCCCGATCAACAACTGGTACATCCAGTGGACGATGCCGACCGGGGTCACGATCACCCAGGCGTGGAACGGGACGTCCATGCAGAGCGGCCCGACGGGCATGATCCACGCGGCCGCCTGGAACGCCCAGCTGGCACCGGGGGCGTCCGCGACCGCCGGGTTCCTCGCGAGCATGACCGGAGCCGCGGCGCCGACCTTCACGGGGGTGAGCTGCGGTTAGCCGCCCGGCAACGGAACGGGGGGCCGGTCGCCGGATCCAGGGGTGACCGGCCCGCCCGGGAGGGGCTGTGCGGAGAAGCGGGCGGGCATGCCGAAGACCCGAACGCCGGCCGTGAGGCGGAGAGGCACTTCCCCCTCACGGCATGCGGCGTCCGAGCCGGACGAGATACGCGGTTGCCGTGGCACCGTTCGAGAGGCGTCACCTCCTCCTGGCCGAGCAAGATCTGTTGGGAGCGCTCCCACGCGCGATCCGGACCTTACCTCGACGGCCGTACGAACCGAAGCGCGCGACGGATCACCCGGGGATGGGTGTCGGAAAGCGCAGCTCGCGCCCCCTTGACCCGGCCCGGACGATGAAACTTTCGCGGCGGCGCCGAAACGATGCCGGGCCGCGCGGCCCGATCCGCTGAAGGCCGCCCAGAGCGATCCCGGCCAGGGTCGCGAGGCGAGGAACAGGTCACGGGGTGCGAGGCGAGGAACAGGTCAGGGGTGCGAGGCGAGGATGCGGTCGAGGGAGGTCTCCCGGGGGCCGGGGAAGACCGGCGAGGACCTGAGCACGACGGAGTCGAGGAACCCCTTGGCCGTCGCGCCGAACTCCCGCGCCGCGTAGACGTAGGTCTGGGCCGGCCACCTGACGGTGGAGTCGTCGCCCACCCCGAAGGCGTCCAGCCCCGCCGTGCGGCACAGCGCGACGGCGCGCGGCAGGTGGAAGCTCTGCGTCACGACCGTGAGGCGCCGGACCCCGAACACGTCACGGGCTCGGACGCAGGAGTCCCAGGTGTCGAACCCGGCGTAGTCGAGCACCAGCACGTCCGCGGGCACCCCGTGGGCGAGCAGGTAGTCGCGCATGACCGACGGCTCGTCGTACCCCACGCGGCTGTTGTCGCCGGACAGCAGCAGCGCCCGCACCTTGCCCGCGCGGTACAGCCCGGCGGCGATGTCCAGGCGCGTGGCCAGCATCGGGGTGGGGGACCCGTGGAAGAGGCCGGCGCCGAGCACCAGGCCCACCGGCGCCGCCGGAACCCCGCGCATCCACCCCGGGGCCGCGCCGGCCGTCACCCGATGGCCCGTGCTGGACAGCCAGGCCCAGGTCATCGGCGCGAGGGCGAGCAGGCTGAGCGCGACGGCACCGAGGAAGGCGCGCCGCCGCGCCGCCCGTGACCACCGGAAGGGGATCAGGCGCGCCGTCCGGGCCCGCAGGAGGGACCGGGTCGTCCAGGCTCGCAGGTCAGCCGTCCATGCCTGCCGGGGGATGTGGAGACGCAGCATGAACCGTTAGACGCCGACGACGTCCAGTTCGTTGTGGCCGGACGCGATCGTGTCCCCCGGACCGCGTGAGCGCATGAGGAAGACCACCCGCAGGGTCGCGATCCAGACGAGCGTGGCCCCGAGCACGTGCAGGCCGACGAGGATCGCGGGCACGGCCAGGAAGTACTGCACGTAGCCGATCACGCCCTGGGCCAGCTCGACCCCGAGCAGGACCAGCGCCCCGCGCCGCGCCCGGCCGGGGGAGTCGGTGACGTGCAGGGCGAACAGCAGCGCGAACGTCAGCCCGATAACGATCCAGACGGCGTCCGCGTGCACCTGGACCACGGCCTGGATGTCGAAGTCGAACCGTGGGGCGGCCTCGTCGCCCGAGTGCGGCCCGGTGCCCGTGACCACCACGCCCGCGATGATCAGCACGAAGACGGCGGCGACCAGGAAGAAGCCCAGCGTGCGGATGTCGCGGTGGACCAGCCTCCTGGGCGGGGCGTCGCCCTCTCCCGAACGGGCGTAGAGCGCGAACGCGGCGAGGATCATGCCGATGGACACCACGAAGTGGACGCTGACCGTGACCGGATTGAGGAGCGTGTGCACGACCAGGCCCCCCCACAGCGCCTGGACGGCGACGCCGATCGGCTGGGTCCAGGCCAGGCGCACCAGGCTGGAGCGGCGGGGTGTGACGCGGAGCACGGCGACCACGCAGGCGACGCCGACGGCGAGGACCAGGAAGGTCAGCAGCCGGTTGCCGAACTCGATCGCCATGTTCACCGGCGCGTGCGCGTCATGCGCGGTGGGCACGAAGCTGCCGGGGGTGCACCGGGGCCAGGTGGGACAGCCGAGCCCCGAATCCGTGAGCCGCACGGCCGCGCCCGTCACGGTGATGCCGGCGTTGACGACCACACTGGCCAGCGCCCACCGCCTGACGGTGAACGGGGTCGGGGACCACGCGGAGTGGAAGAGGTCGAGCGCGCGGCTCCTGAGCTGGTCGAGGAAGGCGCGCGGCCGCGTTTCCCCGGCGCGGCTCTGGGGGTGGTCTGCTGCGGTCACGGCACACATCGTAGGCGGCCATACCGCCGCCCCCGTCCGTAGCCCTCCGCTCTGGTGCGAATGTGACATATGACGGGTACGGCACTGAAACCTCGGAAACCAGGATTGATTGCCCCCTTGGATATGTGACATATTACTGACGGGTCGAGGGAACGGGCGTGGGGGGTGAGAATGGCCGACGTCGTGGTGATCGGAGCCGGCGTCGTCGGGGCGGCGTGCGCGTACTTCGCCGCGAGGGCGGGCATGGCCGTCACCGTGGTCGACCGCGGAGGGGTCGCGGGGGGCACCACCGGAGCGGGTGAGGGCAACATCCTGGTCTCCGACAAGGAGCCCGGTCCCGAGCTGGAGCTGGCCCTGCTGTCCAACCGCCTCTGGCGCGAGCTCGCCGTCCTCGGCGGCTTCGAGTTCGAGCCCAAGGGCGGCCTGGTCGTCGCAGAGACCGCCGGGGTGCTGGAAGCGCTCACCGCGCTCGCCAAGGGACAGGCCGGCCGGGGCGTGGAGCACGCGCCCGTGGCCCCGGGCGACGTGCCCGGATACGAGCCCCACCTGACGCGGGACCTGGCGGGCGCGGTCTTCTACCCGCAGGACGCCCAGGTGCAGCCCATGCTCGCCGCGGCCAGGCTCCTCCAGCACGCCCCCGGCGTCGCCCTGCGCACGGAAGTGACCGTCACCGGCTTCCTGCGCGACGGCGACCGGGTGACCGGCGTCCGTACCACCGGCGGGGACATCCCTGCGGGCGCCGTGGTGAACGCCGCCGGCACCTGGAGCGGCGAGCTCGCCGCGCTGGCCGGCCTCGACCTGCCGGTGCTGCCGCGCCGCGGCTTCATCCTGGTCACCGAGCCCGTCTCCGGACGCCTCGGCGTGCCGCTCATCAGGCACAAGGTCTATACCGCCGCCTACGTCACCGACGTGGCGAGCGACTCCGCCGGGCTCTCGACCAGCGCGGTGATCGAGGGCACCCCCTCGGGCACCGTGCTCATCGGCGCGAGCCGCGAGCGGGTGGGCTTCGACCGCACGCTGTCGATCCCGGTGATCGAGGCGCTCGCCCGCCAGGCCGTCGCGCTGTTCCCCGTGCTCGCCGACCGCAGGGTGATCAGGACCTACTGCGGCTTCCGGCCGTACTGCCCCGACCACCTTCCCGTGATCGGCGCCGACCCCCGCGCGCCCGGCCTGTATCACGCGTGCGGTCACGAGGGCGCGGGCATCGGCCTGGCCCCCGCGACCGGCCACCTGATCGCCGGGCTGCTCGCGGGCGCGGCCCCCGAGCTGGACCTGAGCCCCTTCCGCCCGGAAAGGTTCGCGGCGTGAACCCCTCGCCAGAACGCCCCCCGCACGCCGGCCACCTCGTGGGAGCGCGGCCGGAGCCGGGCTTCGACATCAGCGTGGACGGTCGCCCGGTCTCGGCGGTGCCGGGCCAGACGATCGGCGCGGTCCTGTACTCCAACGGCATCAAATCATGGCGTACGACCCGGATGGGCGGGCGTCCCCGTGGCCTGTTCTGCGGCATCGGCGTGTGCTTCGACTGCCTGGTCACCGTCAACGGCGAGGCGTCCTTGCGCGCCTGCCAGACCGAGGCGCGACCCGGAGACAAGGTCACGACCGCATGAGTGACCGGCGTGAGCACGCACCCGGCCGACGTCCCGATGGGAGTGCGTTGAAGGATCTCGCCGTCGTCGGGGCCGGTCCCGCCGGGATGGCGGCGGCCGTCGCCGCCGCACGGGCAGGGCTGAGCGTCGCGCTGATCGACTCGGGGGCGCGGCTCGGCGGCCAGTACTACCGGCACCCGCCCGAGGGCTTCCGCGCCCGCAGGCCGGGGGCGCTCCACCACGGGTTCGCGCGGTTCACCCGGCTCGCGGACGCCCTCAAAGCGCACGGCGTGGAGATCCGCCTCGGCCACCGGGTCTGGGCGGTCGAGAAGCTCACCGGCGACGCGTCCGAGAAGGCCATCGCCGCGGAGGAGGACGCCGGGGTGGCCGTCCACTGCCTGGCGGGCGCCAGGGACGAGCGGCGCGAGACCGTTCTCGCCCGGCGGCTGGTCATCGCGACCGGCGCGCACGACCGCCCGCTCCCGTTCCCCGGCTGGGACCTTCCCGGCGTGTTCACGGCCGGAGGCGCGCAGGCGCTGCTCAAGGGCGACCTCGTGGTGGCCGGGCGCAGGGTCGTCGTCGCGGGCACCGGGCCCTTCCTGCTTCCCGTCGCGGCCGGGCTGGCCGGCGCGGGCGCGCACGTCGCCGGGGTCTTCGAGGCCAACGGCAGGTTCGGCCTCGCCTCCACCCTGATCGCCCATCCGGGCAAGCTCGCGGAGGGCGCCGGGTACGGCTACCGCCTGGCCAGGCACCGGGTCCCGTACGCGGGCGGCCACGCCGTGGTCGCCGCGCACGGGGAGAACGAGCTGACGCACGTCACCGTGGCGAAAGTGGACCGTGACTGGGTTCCCGGGCCGTTGCGGACGATCGAGTGCGACGCGCTCGCCGTCGGATACGGCTTCGTCCCCCAGATCGAGCTCGCGACGCAGCTCGGCTGCGCGACAGGGACCGGCGGGGACGGCGGCCCGGTCGTCGCCGTGGACGAGGGGATGCGGACCAGCGTGCCCGGCGTCTACGCGGCCGGCGAGCCGACGGGTGTCGGCGGAGCCGAGCTGGCGGAGGTCGAGGGCTGGATCGCCGGACGCGCGGTCGCCGCCGACCTCGGCCGCCAGGTGGACCGGGCGCCCGGACTGGCGAGGAGGCGGGCCAGGCTCGCCGCGTTCGGCAGGGCCCTCCAGGCCGCCTACCCCGTGCGCGACGGCTGGATGGGCTGGCTGCGCGACGACACGCTGATCTGCCGCTGCGAGGAAGTCCCGTACGCGCGGATCAAGGACGCCAGGGAACTCGGCGCCTCCGACGCCCGCTCGCTGAAACTGCTGGCCCGCCCAGGGATGGGCTGGTGCCAGGGCCGCGTCTGCGGCTACGCCGTGGCGTGCCTGGCGGGCGAGGAGCCCCTGCCGCCACGCCGGCCGATCGCCCAGCCCGTACGGCTCGGCGATCTCGCAGGAGACCAAGAAGGAGAGGACCCCCGATGACGACCCGAGAGAAGCCCTGGCACGGAGTGATGGTGGCGACGGCGCTGCCGCTGCGCGAGGACCTGACCGTCGACGAGGAGGGCTACGCCGCGCACTGCCGATGGCTGGTCGAGCAGGGCTGCGACGGCGTGGTGCCCAACGGCTCGCTCGGGGAGTACCAGACGCTCACCCCGCGGGAGCGCGCCCGCGTCGTGGAGACGGCCGTCGCGGCGGTCGGCGGCGACCGCGTGATGCCCGGCGTCGCGGCGTACGGCGCGGCCGAGTCCCGCCGCTGGGCCGAGCATGCCCGGGACGCGGGCTGCCAGGTCGTGATGCTGCTCCCGCCCAACGCCTACCGCGCCGACGAGCGCGCGGTGCTCGCCCACTACCGCGAGGTCGCCAAGGCGGGCCTTCCCGTCGTGGCGTACAACAACCCGTACGACACCAAGGTCGACCTCGTGCCCTCGCTGCTGGCGAAGCTGTACGACGAGGGGCTGATCGTCGGGGTGAAGGAGTTCACCGGGGACGTGCGGCGGGCGTACGAGATCGCGGAGCTGGCCCCCGGCCTGGACGTGCTGGTCGGCTCGGACGACGTGGTGCTGGAGCTGGCCATCGCCGGGGCCGTGGGCTGGGTGGCCGGGTTCCCGAACGCGGTTCCCGCCTCCTGCGCGGCCCTGTTCCGCGCGGCCGTGGAGGGGGACGTCGCCACCGCGTTGCCGCTGTACCGTACGCTGCACCCGCTGCTGCGCTGGGACGCCAAGACCGAGTTCGTGCAGGCCATCAAGCTGTCGATGGACCTCGCCGGCCGGTACGGCGGCCCGTGCAGGCAGCCGCGCGTGCCGCTGTCGCCCGAGCACGAGGCCGCGGTCCGCGCGGCCACAGAGAAGGCGCTGGCCGAAGGGGTGCGGTGAGGTGACGGTGAGGACCAAGAAGATCTTCCATGTGGTCGACTCGCACACCCAGGGGATGCCCACCCGGGTCGTCACCGGGGGAGTCGGCGTCATCCCCGGTGCGAGCATGGCCGAGCGCAGGGAGTACTTCCTGGCGAACCTCGACCACATCCGCAAGCTGCTGATGTACGAGCCGCACGGCCACTCGGCGATGAGCGGCGCGATCCTGCAGCCCCCGACCCGCCCGGACGCCGACTTCGGCGTGCTCTACATCGAGGTGTCCGGCTGCCTGCCGATGTGCGGCCACGGCACCATCGGGGTGGCGACGGTGCTGGTGGAGACCGGGATGGTCGAGGTCGTCGAGCCCGTCACGACCGTGCGGCTCGACACGCCCGCCGGCCTGGTCGTCGCCTCGGTGCGGGTGGAGGACGGCGCGGCCAGGTCGGTGACGATCCAGAACGTGCCCTCCTTCAGCGCCGGGCTCGACCGCACGGTCAAGGTGCCGGGCCTCGGCGAGGTGACGTACGACCTGGCGTACGGCGGCAACTTCTACGCCATCCTGCCGATCGAGTCGGTCGGGCTGGCGTTCGACCGCTCGCAGGGCCAGCGGATCCTCGACGCGGGCCTCGCGATCTCGGCGGCGATCAACGAGGCGGACGAGCCGGTGCATCCGCTGGACCCGGGGATCCGGGGCTGCCACCACGTCCAGTTCGTCGCCCCCGGCTCGGACGCCCGGCTGTCGCGGCACGCGATGGCCATCCACCCCGGATGGTTCGACCGCTCGCCCTGCGGCACGGGGACCAGTGCCCGCATGGCGCAGCTCCACGCGAGGGGCGAGCTGGGGCTGGGGGAGGACTTCGTCAACGAGTCGTTCATCGGCACCCGGTTCACCGGGCGGCTGATCGAGCGCGCCGAGGTGGCGGGGCACGCGGCGGTGGTCCCGACGATCACGGGCAGGGCCTGGGTGACGGGCACGGCGCAGCACTTCCTTGACCCCACCGACCCCTTCCCCGAGGGGTTCCTCCTGTGACACCCAGTGGTCCATGACGTGGATTATGGTTCCGTGTAGCGGGATACTTGGCTGTCCCACCCCGAAGTTCGAGAGGGATTCACGATGAGCGTTGTCGAGAGCCGGTCCCCCCAGAACCCGGCCGACGTGGTCGCGAGCGCCACGGCCGCCGGAGGAGCGGGCGTCGCCGAGGCGGTGACCCGGGCGAGGGCCGCGCAGGGGCCGTGGGCCGGGGCGAACGTCTCGCGGCGCGCGACCGCGCTGGCCGAGGCGGCCGAGGCGGTGGCCGCCGCGAGCGACGAGCTCGGCTCGCTCATCGTCCGCGAGGTCGGCAAGCCGGTCACCGAGGCGGCCGGCGAGGTGGCGCGGTCGGTCGCGATCCTGCGCTACTACTCCCAGCAGGTCTTCGACCCGATCGGCGCGATGCACGAGCCCTCGGGCGCCGGGCTCGCCTACACCCGCAGGCGCCCGCGCGGCGTGGCCGGGCTGATCACCCCGTGGAACTTCCCGCTGGCCATCCCCCTGTGGAAGGCCGCGCCCGCCCTCGCCTTCGGCAACGCCGTCGTCCTCAAGCCCGCCCCGCAGGCGCTCGGCTGCGCGCTGCGCCTGGCCGAGTTGATGGGCCTGCCCGGCGACCTGTTCCAGGTCGTCCCCGGCGACGCCGAGGAGGGCGCGGCGCTGATCGAGGCCGCCGACGTGGTCTCCTTCACCGGGTCGGCCGCGGTGGGCCGCAAGGTAAGCGTGGCCGCGGCCGGCAGGGGCGTGCAGGTCCAGGCCGAGATGGGCGGGCAGAACGCCAGCATCGTGCTCGACGACGCCAACCTTCCGGCCGCCGCCGCGCAGATCGCCGCCGCGGCGTTCGGGTACGCCGGGCAGAAGTGCACCGCGACCAAGCGCGTCATCACCGTGGGCAACGCCGCCGAGGTGCGCGAGGCGCTGGTCGCCGCCGTCGCCAAGCTCGGCGTGGGCGACCCGGCCGACCCCGGTACGGCTGTCGGGCCGCTGATCGAGGAGGCCGCCCGCGACCGGGTGGTGTCGGCGGCGGCCGGCGGACGGGTGCTCACCGGAGGCGAGGCGCTCGACCGGGAGGGGTGGTTCGCCGCCCCCACGCTGGTGGACGGCGTCCCCGCCGGCCACGTGCTCGCCCGCGACGAGGTCTTCGGGCCCATCTGCCTGGTGCAGGACGCGGGCTCGGTGGACGAGGCGGTCGCCCTGGCCAACGGCGTGCGCTACGGCCTGGCCTCCGCGGTGTACACGCGCGACCTCGACCGGGCGCTCGACGTCTCGGCGCGGCTGGACACCGGGCTGGTGAAGGTCAACAGCCCGACGAGCGGCGTGGACTTCTACCTGCCGTTCGGCGGCGAGAAGGACTCCAGCTACGGCCCGCGCGAGCAGGGCAAGGCCGCCCAGGAGTTCTACACCTCCACCCACACCGTCGCCCTGGCCCCCGCCGGGCGCTGAGCCCGACCCTGTGGCCAGGCGTCCCCGTGCCCGTTCTCACAGCGCGGCACGGGGTGTCGTCAGAGCTGTACCGGCCTTCTAACGGTCTGATCTCGGACCTTGACGCCGACTTTGGGTGCATGTGCAATGTCACACACCATGCTGAGACGACGCTGTTTCGCTAGGAGATGCACGATGGGCAAATCGCGTGTAGCCGTGATCTGGTCGCTGGCGGCGGCCGTGGGCATGCTGACGGCGGGCTGCGGCCAGGGCCTCCTCGGCGGCTCCGACACCGCAGAGGACAAGGGGCCGATCACCCTCGGGATGCTGATCCCGCAGTCGGGCAGCGAGGCGGCCATCGGCCCGTACATGAAGAACGCCGCGCAACTCGCGGTGGACGAGATCAACGGCAAGGGCGGCGTGCTCGGCCGCAAGCTCGAACTCAAGGTCGCCGACGACGCCTGTGACGCCCAGACGGCCGTCTCGGGCGCCAACAAGCTCGTCACAGAGGGCGTGAAGATCTCGGTGGGCGGCTACTGCTCGGGCGCCACGCTCCCCACCCTGCCCGTCTTCGGCAAGGCGAACATCCCGATGATCATCCCTGCGGCCAACTCGCAGGAACTGGTCGATCAGCACCTCAAGCACGTCTTCCTGATCAACGGCACCGGCACGCAGCAGGCCGCCGCCGCCATGGCGTGGATCACCAAGCAGGGGGCCCGGAGCGTGGCGCTGGTGCACGACAACACCAGCTACTCCAAGGACATCGCCGTCCGCACGCAGGCGCTCCTCGACCAGCCCGGCGGCCCCGACACCGCCATCGTGGAGGCGGTGACGCCCAAGGAGAGCGACTACAGCGCGAACATCAACAACATCCTCGCCAAGAAGCCGGACTTCGTCTACTGGACCGGCTACTTCCAGGAGGGCGGCCTGATCACCCGGCAGCTGCGCCAGGCCGGGTACAAGGGCGGCATCATGGTCGGCGACGGCTCGGTGTCGGAGAAGCTCGCGCAGATCGCCGGCGCCGAGGCGGGCGAGGGCGTGTACGCCACGATGACCCAGACCCCCGACACCCTCCAGGGCGCGCAGACCTGGATCGCCGACTACACGAAGAAGTTCGGCTCCGCCCCCGGCCCGTACTCCAACCAGGCCTACGACGCCGTGCGGCTGGCCGCCGAGGCCGTCAAGCAGGCCGGGTCCACCGACGGCGCGAAGGTCACCACCGCGCTTGAGGGGATCAGCGGGTTCCAGATGTTCTCCGGCCCGCTCAAGTTCACCCCCGACCACACCCTGTCCACCGGCGGCTTTCAGATCCTGGTGCTCAAGTCCGGGAAGTTCGCCCTCCAGGACGCGCTCAAGTGACCCCGCGCGCCGGCCTCGCGGGGTCCGAAGGAAACCTGAAATGTCACAGCTGATCTGGAACGGCCTGTTCGTCGGCTCGTTCTACGCGCTGGTGGCGCTGGGCTACAGCATGGTCTACGGGATCATGAAACTGCTCAACTTCGCCCACGGCGACATCTACATGCTCGGCGCCTTCACCGGCTTCGCGATCCTCGGCGCGGTGGGCGGCGTCTCCCCGGGCATGGCGCTGCCGGCGCTGCTCGGCGTGCTCGTCGTCACGATGGGCGTCACCGGCCTGAGCGGCGTCGTGCTCGAACGCGTCGCCTACCGCCCGCTGCGCAACGCGCCCCGGCTCTCCCTGCTCATCACCGCGGTCGGCGCCTCCTTCGCGCTGGAGTACGGGATGCGCGCCGCCGCCGGGGCCGACCCGCAGGTCTACCCGCTGCGGCTCGGCGGCACCTCCGTCGAGGTGCTGGGCGCGCGGGTCACGCTCCAGCAGATCGCGCTCATCATCGTGGCCGTCGCCCTCATGGCCGGGCTGAACCTTCTGGTCACCCGGACCCGCGAGGGCCGGGCCATGCGGGCCATCGCCCTGGACCCCCGTACGAGCGCGCTCATGGGCATCAACGTGAACGCGGTCATCTCCCGCACCTTCTTCCTCGGCTCCGCCCTCGCGGGCGCGGCCGGGGTGATGGCCGGGGCCTACTACGGGAAGATCGACTTCCTGATGGGCTTCCTCATCGGGCTCAAGGCGTTCACCTCGGCGGTCATCGGCGGCATCGGCAACATCCCCGGCACCATGCTGGGCGGCCTGCTGCTCGGGCTGCTGGAGTCCTTCGGCACGTACTGGCTAGGCGGCGAGTGGCGTGACGTGTTCGCGTTCGGGGTGCTCATCCTGTTCCTGTCCGTACGGCCGACCGGGCTGCTCGGCGAGCGCGTGACGGAGCGCGTGTGACGGCCCGGAGCGGGACGCGCGCCGGGAAAGGCACCTTGCTCGGCCGCGCGGCCTCGCGGCTCCTCGACAGCAAGTGGGCCGGGCTGGCCGGGCTGGGCGTCGCGGTGCTCGCCCCGTTCGTGATCGCCACGCCGTACGCCCTGTCGGTCATGACCAGCGCGGCCATCTTCGTGATGCTGGCCTCGGGGCTGAACATCGTGGTCGGCTTCTGCGGGCTGCTCGACCTCGGGTACGTCGCCTTCTTCGCCGTCGGCGCGTACACCAGCGGCGTGCTGAGCACCCGGTTCGATCTCCCGATGATGGCGACCGTGCCCGCCGTCATCGTGGTCACCGTCGTCGCGGGCATCGTGATCGGCGCCCCGACACTGCGGCTGCGCAGCGACTACCTGGCCATCGTCACGCTGGGCTTCGGCGAGATCATCCGCATCACCGCCAACAACCTGGACGTCACCGGCGGGCCCTCGGGGATCTACGGCATCCCCGGCCTGACCGGCAGCCCCGTCGTCTTCTACTACCTGACCGTGGTGATCGTCTCGATCGCCGTCATCGGCGCCTCCCGGCTCGGCAGGTCACGGCTCGGGCGGGCCTGGCGGTTCGTCCGCGAGGACGAGGACGCCGCCGAGGCCATGGGCGTGCACACCTACAAGGTCAAGCTCGCCGCCTACATCGCCGGAGCGGTCTGGGGCGGGCTGGCCGGAGTGCTGTTCGCCGGGCAGCTGTCGGCGATCTCCCCAGGGAGCTTCACGTTCCTGCAGTCGGCTCTCGTGCTCATGGCCGTGGTGCTGGGCGGCATGGGGTCGACCCCGGGAGTCGTCCTCGGGGCCATCGTGATCAGCCTGCTACCCGAGATGCTGCGCGACTTCGCCGACTACCGGTTCTTCGCCTTCGGCGTGCTGCTGATCATCGTCATGCTGGTCCGCCCGCAGGGCCTGTGGCCACACCGTTCCCGGGAGGCCGGCTCATGACACTGCTGTCGGTGGAGGACCTGAGACTCTCCTTCGGTGGCCTGCTGGCCATCGACGGCCTGTCGTTCACGGTCGGGGAGGCCGAGATCGTCTCGGTGATCGGGCCGAACGGCGCGGGGAAGACGTCCGCCTTCAACTGCGTGACCGGCTTCTACCGGCCCACCGCCGGGCGCATCGTCCTGTCGGGCCGTGAGATCACCGGCATGCGCCCGTCCAGGATCGCCGGGCTCGGCGTGGCACGGACGTTCCAGAACCTGCGGCTGTTCGGTGAGATGTCCGTGCTCGACAACGTCCGCGCGGGAGCCCACCTGTGGCTCAGGCAGAGCTTCGTCGACGCGCTGCTGCACACCCCGCGCTACCGCCGCACCGAGCGCGAGTGCACCGAGCAGGCCCACCACTGGCTCGACTTCGTCGGCCTGCGCGGCGACCGGTTCGGCGAGGCGCGCTCCCTGCCGTACGGCGAGCAGCGCCGGGTGGAGATCGCCCGAGCCCTGGCCCGCAGGCCGGAACTGCTGCTGCTAGACGAGCCGGCGGCCGGGCTCAACCACGGCGAGAAGACCGAGATGCTGGGCCTGATCCGCCGGATCCGCGAGCTGGGCATCGCCACCGTGCTGATCGAGCACGACATGGGCCTCGTCATGGAGGTGTCCGAGCGTGTGATCGTGCTCAACTTCGGCCGCGAGATCGCCGACGGCCGCCCCGAGGACGTCCGCCGCGATCCCGCCGTCATCGAGGCCTACCTCGGCAAGGACGACGAGCACGCCGACGCCGACGCGTACACAGAGACGCGTACGGACACCGACGCGGGGACCAAGGCGGGGGGAGGGCGCGATGACGGCGCTTGAGGTCGAGGCACTCGACGTCCACTACGGCGGCGTGCACGCTCTGCGGGGGATGTCGCTCACCGTCGGGGAAGGCGAGATCGTCGCGCTGCTCGGCAACAACGGCGCCGGCAAGACGACCACGCTCTCCGCCGTGTCCGGCCTCGTACGGCCGACCTCCGGCAAGGTCGTCTTCGACGGCCGGGACGTCACGAGGGCAAGGCCCGAGGCGATCGTCCGCGCCGGGCTGGTGCACGTCCCCGAGGGACGCCGGGTCTTCAGCACCCTTACGGTGCACGAGAACCTCCAGATCGGCGGCTACCTGGTCCGCGACAAGGCCGAGATCCGCAAGCGGGTCGCCCGGGTGTACTCCCTGCTGCCGCGCCTGGCCGAACGGCGGTCGCAGCAGGGCGGCACGCTGTCCGGCGGCGAGCAGCAGATGCTCGCCATCGGCCGCGCCCTGGTCTCCGGGCCACGGCTGCTGCTCCTGGACGAGCCCTCGATGGGCCTCGCGCCGCTGGTGGTCGCCTCCGTCATGGAGCTGGTCCGCGAGGTGAACGCCGAGGGCGTCTCGGTGCTGCTCGTCGAGCAGAACGCCAAGGCGGCGCTCAAGATCGCCCACCGGGGGTACGTGATCGAGAACGGCGAGTGCGTGCTGGGCGGCTCCGCGGCCGAGTTGCGCGGCGACTCCCGTGTCGTCGAGGCCTACCTGGGCGGCGTCTGATGAACCCGGCACCCGAACCCGCACCCCACGCCCCTCGGGCCGGGGACATCCAGGTTCCTGCAGGCGGTGGATCCGTGGCCCACACCTCCTGGGGAGGGGGCGCCGAGGTTCATACGGTCGACTACCACACCGGTGGGGAGCCGTTCCGGATCGTCGTGGCAGGGGTTCCGGACATCCCTGGTGCGACGGTCCTGGAACGCCGGACGAACGCCTCCACACCGGAGATCGACCGCGTACGGAGGCTGCTCTGCCACGAGCCGCGCGGCCACGCCGACATGTACGGCTGCTTCCTCGTACCACCGGACGACGCGGGCGCCCACCTGGGGGTCCTGTTCTGGCACAAGGACGGATACTCCACCGCCTGCGGACACGGCACGATCGCGCTGGGCGTCCACGCGGTGGAGTCCGGCCTGGTGGACGCCGATCCCGCCGGGGACACCGACGTGGTCGTGGACGTGCCCTCGGGCAGGGTCACGGCCCGGGTCCACAGCTCGGCCGGGGTGATCGAGTCGGTGACCTTCCGCAACGTCCCCTCCCACGTCACCGCCCGGAATATCCCGATAACCATCCCCGCCGCCGCCTCGGGAGCCATCCACGGAACGGTCGACATCGCCTACGGCGGGGCGATGTACGCATCGGTCCCAGCCGCGGCCTTCGGGCTGAGTGTGGAACCGTGTCACCTGACCCACCTCATCGCCCTCGGGCGCGCGATCAAGGCATCCCTGAAAGACCACCCGGCCGCCAGGCATCCCACCGACGACCGGCTCTCCGGGATCTACGGAGTGATCTTCTACGACGAGCTCGGCCCGGGGCGCCAGCGCAACGTCACCGTGTTCGCGGACGGCGAGGTGGACCGGTCCCCATGCGGCTCCGGGACGGCCGCGCGGCTCGCCCTGCTGCACGCCGACGGGTTCACCGGCGAGCTGACGCACGAGAGCATCGCCGGCACCACGTTCACCGGACGGGTCGTAGAGGTGCGCGGCGACGCGGTGATCCCCGAGATCACCGGCATGGCCTACCGCACAGGAATGCACCGGTTCGTCCTCGACGCCCGTGATCCCGTCGGCCCGGGGTTCACGCTCCGATGAGCACGCTGCCGTATATCGACGGGGACACCCTGAGGCGTCTGGTGTCAATGGAGCACGCCGTCAGGGCGCTGTCCGAGGCGCTCCTCGGCGGACTCGACCCGGAGGAGGGCCCGCGCCGCCCGGTCGTGGACGTGCCCGCCGGGCAGCTCCTGCTGATGCCCGCCGCGTACGGCCGCCACGCGGGGATCAAGGTGGCGAGCGTCGCCCCGGCCAACCCGGGCAGGGGGCTTCCCCGGATCCAGGGCACCTACCTGCTGCTCGACGGCGCCACCCTGACACCCCTGGCCTCCATGGACGGCGTCGCGCTCACCTCGCTTCGCACGCCGGCCGTCTCCGCGCTCGCCGCACGGCACCTCGCGCGGCCGGACGCGCGGTCGCTCACCGTCTTCGGCGCCGGGCCGCAGGCATGGGGCCACGTCGAGGCGTTCCGCGCCGTACGGCCGATCGAGCACGTCACCGTGGTCGCCCGGAACTTGGCCAGGGCACAGGACCTGGCCGCCCACTGCTCCACCCTCGGCCTGACGGCGAAGGTGGTCCCCGCGGTGGAGGTGGCCGGTGCCGTGGCGGGGGCGGATGTGATCGCCTGCTGCACGAGTGCGCGCGAGCCGCTGTTCCCCGGCGCGCTGGTCGCCGACGGTGCTCTCGTCGTCGCGGTGGGCTCCCATGAGCCCGGCGCCCGCGAGATCGACGGTGGGCTTGTGGCACGTGCCACCGTGGTGGTCGAGTCCCGGTCGGCCGCGCTGGCGGAGGCGGGGGACGTGATCATGGCGATCCGGTCGGGGGTGATCGGCGAGGGCCACCTGGCGGGCGGCCTCGCGGAGCTGGTGAACGGCGCCGTCCAGCCCGGCCCGGGGCCGCGCGTGTTCAAGAGCGTGGGGATGGCCTGGGAGGATTTGGTGGTGGCGGCCACCGCCCACGACGCGTGGGCGGGCCGATGAGCCCGGGAGGGGATGCCGGCATGGCGAGCGGGTCCGAGCGGGGTGGGGCGTGAGCGAGGAGGGCAGGCTCGACCTGCCGGTGATGGCCGGGCGCCAGAGCCTGCGCGAGCAGGTGGCGCAGGCTCTGCGTGACGCGCTGGTCGCCGCCGAGATGCGCCCGGGCATCGTCTACTCCGCACCGGTCCTGGCCGCGCAGTTCGGCGTGTCGGCCACCCCGGTGCGCGAGGCGATGCTCGACCTGGCCAAGGAAGGCCTGGTCGAGGCGGTGCCCAACAAGGGGTTCCGGGTCACCGAGCTGTCGGAGCGCGACCTGGACGAGCTCACCGAGATCCGCAAGCTCCTTGAGGTGCCCACCGTGGCCCGCCTGGCCGACGCCTCCCGTAAGGACGACTTCGAGGTGCTCCGGCCGGTAGCCGAGGAGATCGTCTCGGCGGCTGAGCGGGGCGACCTGCTCGCCTACGTCAACGCCGACCTGCGCTTCCACGTGGAGTTGCTCGCGCTCGCCGGGAACGCGCATCTGGTCGAGATCGCCCGCGACCTGAGATACCGCGCCCGGCTGTACGGCCTGAAGTCGATGTCGGAGCGGGGCACCCTGGCCGACTCCGCCCGCGAGCACGTCGCCATCCTCGACGCCCTGGTACAGGGCGACTCCGACGCCGCCAGAACCATCATGGACCACCACATCCAACACATCCGCGGCATCTGGGCCGACCGCCCCGAGTGACCCGACCCGGCGCTTGGTGCCAGGCCCGGTCTAAGCACTGCCTCGACAAATCCTCAACACGAGCCGACCTATCTTCCTCTCACTGAGCACCACAAGGCACGACAAGAGAGGAAGACGATCATGACCATCCGCCCGCGTTACTCGCTGGCCGCGTCGTTGGCCCTCGTCACGACCGCCTCCGTCGGCATGCTGGCGACGGCGACCGCTCCGGCGAACGCCGCAACCCCCGAGACCCGCACGAGCGCCGGTCACGCGGCCGTGCAGGGCACGGTGTCTCGATCGCAGTCAGTGCGGCAGCTCGGCACCTGCATGTGGATCGGCAGGCCCTACGGTCAGAAGATCGGCGGAAAGTGGCACGTGGTGGGCCAGGGAGGTGCCACTTGCAGCAACGGCCTGGGCGTCGGCAGGGGCTTCATCGAGATCGAACTGCAGCAGAAGCGCGCGTGGGGCTGGGACGGCCGGCAGACGAAAACTCTCTGGGGCGCCGGGACAGCTCATCCGAGGGCGAAGTGCAAGAGCTTCGGGTGGTACACCTGGCGAACCGTGGTGAGCG
>NZ_JBFBIK010000073.1:0-36245 GCF_040685555.1 Sphaerisporangium sp. NPDC088356 | reverse complement strand
CCTTGCCCGCGTCCACGGCCGCCTGGAACGCCGCGGTGGAGTCGGTGGTGCCGTTACGGACGGCGCCGAAGTCGTCGACCGACAGCGACCCCGCCGGGCGGGCGATCGGGCCGGGGACGACCTCGAAGTCGGCCAGGTCCACGGTGATCGGGATGCCGCCGTTGGACTGGACGCGGACCTTCGTGCCCGCCGCGAGCGTGGACCCGAACATGGTCCGCGTCTCGTCGTAGAAGTGGTGCGGGTTCCCTGCGCCCGGGTTGTTGCCGAAGGGGTAGCCGCCGTAGTACCAGCCGTACCGGGAGGTGAGGGCGAGGTCCTTCAGGTGCGTGCCGTTGACGCGCAGGTCGGCGGTGGTGTTCTGCCCGGTTCCTGCCGCGTTGTCCGGCACGCTGTAGCGGACCGACATCGCGTTGGCGGGCTTGGTGAGGGTGAACTCCACGTACTGACCGGCCCCGCCGAGCGTCACGGCCCTGCGGCCCGACGCCTCGGACGGGAGGTGCGTGTAGACGCGGTCCGGGCCGATGACCTGCCCGTTCGTGGTGGCGTGCGCCGTGTCCTCGGCTTCGAACTCGGTGAACGGCACGCTGGCCCCACGGCCGGCGAAGTCCCAGGGTGAGTCGACCGCGGTGGCGGCCACCGCACCCGACGACATGAGCGGGACGGAGACCGCTCCCGCTGCCATTGCCACGACCGTGGCGATCGTCCAGGCGTGTAGCCTGCCGGTCTTCTTCATCAACTGGACCCTTCTGCGAAAAGCGAAGAGCCGGACGCTTCGCGGTCAGGGACGCGCGGACCGTCGCTTGCCCGGCGGAACTGCCCACACCATAAGATGACAGACAGATAACCGCAATGTTTCGACGGAACTCTGCAAGGTAACGACTGGATCACGGTATTTTCTGTACCCTAGGGCGATACAACGCTTCCACGAGGGTCCACCACGGGCTACCACAACATCTCAGCCACCCCAGCGCAAGCTGTTTGCAGCTGTTTGACGTATATTTGCGACCGTGACAAGCGATACTGCGGCCCCGCGCTCGACGACACGTCGGCTGGCGGAGGTCGCTAAGAAGGTCGGGGTCAGTGAGGCCACGGTGAGCCGTGTACTCAACGGCAAGCCGGGGGTCTCCGACGCGACCCGGGCGGCCGTGCTGACGGCCCTCGACGTGCTCGGCTACGAGCGTCCAACACAGCTTCGAGGGGAGCGTGCCCGGCTGGTCGGGCTGGTCCTTCCCGAGCTGGGCAACCCGATCTTCCCCGCGCTCGCCGAGGTGGTCGGCGGCGCGCTCGCGCAGCGCGGGTTCACACCCGTGCTCTGCACACGTACCGCGGGCGGCCTCTCGGAGTCCGACTACGTGGAGATGCTGCTGGAACAGCAGGTCTCCGGCATGGTCTTCGCCGGCGGGCACTACATGGAGACCGACGCACCCCACGAGCACTACTTCAGGCTGCTCGACCTCCGGCTGCCCGCGGTGCTGGTCAACGCCGCGATCAGCGAGCTGAGCTTCCCCTGCCTGGCCACCGACGACGTCGTGGCGGTGGAGCAGGCCTTCGGCCACCTGACCTCGCTCGGGCACACGCGCATCGGCATGGTGCTCGGCCCCGACGACCACGTCCCCTCGCAGCGCAAGCTGGAGGCCTTCGAGGCCGAGGCGCGCAGGGCGGGGCTGGATTCGGGTCCCGACTCGGTCGAGCGCAGCCTGTTCTCCCTGGAGGGAGGCCAGGCCGTGGCGACCCGCCTGGTCAAGAACGGGATCACCGGCATCATCTGCGCCAGCGACGTGCTGGCGCTCGGCGTCCTGAGGGCGGTGCGCCGGCTCGGCATGTCGGTGCCCGAGGACATCTCGGTGGTCGGGTTCGACGACTCCGCGTTCATGAACTGTACGAACCCGCCGCTGACCACCGTGCGCCAGCCCATAGAGGCGATCGGCAGGACGGCGGTGACGCTGCTGGTCAACCAGATCGACGGCGGCTCTGTCACCGCCGAGGAGCTGCTGTTCGAGCCCGAGTTGGTCGTCCGCGGCTCGACCGGACCTGTCAAGGCGCGCGACTAGCTCGCGTCGAGCACCACATGAGCGGGTCCGAGGAATTCACCGCTCAGCGTCAGGCCTCCGCGCCGGTGGGCGGTGTTTCGCCTGCCCAGGTGGAGATGTGCCACGTCACCTCGCTTCCGTGACGTCAAGGTCACATCGCCGTACCGATCGGCGCACTGTCACTTTTTTGCATCATGCACGACGGACTCTTGCTGACATATGTCTGTCTCTATATGTTGCTCCCAACCGGTTCGCGAAGCTGTACCAGTCTTGAGCCTCGTAGTCGGGGGCAGTCCAGGAGGGAAACATCCATGAAACCCCGCAACCTCGCGATCCTGCTTAGCGCAGGCATCGCTCTTGCCGCTGCCGGATGCGGCAGCGACGCCGGCAGCACCCCTGAGGGCGCCTCGTCGTCCGGCGCCTCAGCTCCCGCTGCCAACGCCCCCGTGACCATCACGGTCGGCTGCAAGCCCCCGAAGAACAACCCGAAGGAAGCGGCCCAGTGGGACGCGGACGTCGCGGCGTTCCAGAAGCTGCACCCGAACGTCACGGTCGAGGGCAAGGACGCATTCCCCTGCATCGTTCCCGAGACGTTCCAGGCCAAGCTGGCCGGCGGGGAGATGGAGGACGTCTTCTACGTCTACTACACCGACGTCCAGAAGATCATCGCCCAGGGGCAGGCGGCGGACATCACGCCGTACCTCGACAGCGTCCCCGCTCTGAAGGACATCCGTCCCGACGTCATGAGCGTCTTCAAGAGCGGTGACAAGACCTACGGCCTTCCGAGGGTCAACTACTCGACGGGGCTCGTGTACAACCGCAAGCTGTTCACCCAGGCCGGCCTGGACCCCGACGCCCCGCCGAAGACCTGGGCCGACGTGCAGGCCGCGGCCAAGAAGATCGCCGCGCTCGGCCCCGGCTACGTCGGGTACGGCGAGTACAGCGCCGGCAACACCGGCGGCTGGCACTTCACCTCCTCTCTGTACGGTCGCGGCGGCGAGATGGTCAGCGCCGACGGCAAGACCGCGGCCTTCAACAGCCCCCAGGGCAAGGCCGTCCTTGAGAACCTCAAGACGATGCGCTGGACCGACAACAGCATGGGCACCAAGCAGCTGCTGCGCTGGGAAGACCTGATGCGGATGATGGGCAGCGGCAAGCTCGGCATGATGATCGGCGCTCCGGACGTGGTCAAGGAGGTGAACAACACCTTCAAGGGCAAGTTCGAGGACTACGGCGTGACGGGGATGCCGGAGGCCACCAGCTCCCTCAGCGGCGGCGACGGCTACATGTTCAACCCGAAGGCCACCCCGGACCAGATCAAGGCCGGGCTGCAGTGGCTGGAGTACAAGTTCCTGACCCCCGGTCAGGGCCAGTTCAACTTCGAGCGGGCCAAGGCCGACGGCCTGCCGGTCGGACTGCCGGACATCGACCTGTTCGGCAACACCGAGCCGGGCAAGAAGATCCAGGACCTGCGCAAGCAGTTCGCGACGATCCCCGTGGACCACTTCCAGCCGTACGTCGACGCCAACGCCAATGTCCAGTTCAAGCTGGAGCCCCCGAAGGCGCAGGAGATCTACGCGATCCTCGACACGGCCATGTCGGCGGTGCTGACCAGGAAGGACGCCAACGTCGACCAGCTCCTCTCCGACGCGGAGAAGAAGGCCAACAACGTGCTGGCGAAGTCCAGCTGACCTTTGAGCCCGGGGTGCCGGCCGGCAGGCCGGCACCCCGCCGGTCACGTCGAGATCAGGAGTTCAACCGATGACCACAATGACCGCGAGGGGACGGCGGCGCACCCCGGGGGCGGTGCGGCGCGGCCTGCGCCGCAATCTCACGGCGTACGGCTTCCTCTGCGGGGCGCTGATCTGCTTCGCGTTCTTCTCCTGGTACCCGATGGTGCGGGAGTTCCTGCTCAGCTTCCAGAAGACCAACTTCGTCGGGCCGCCCGAATGGATCGGCCTGGACAACTTCCAGACGGTGACCGAGGACTCCGCGTTCGGCCCGGCCTGGCTCAACACCGCCGAGTTCACCGGCCTCGCGCTCGTCGTCGGATACGCGGTGCCGTTCGTCGCCGCCATCGTCCTCAACGAGCTGCGGCACGCCAAGGCCTACCTCAGGTTCGTCGTCTACCTGCCCGTGATGCTGCCGCCGGCCGTCGCGGTCCTGCTGTTCAAGTGGTTCTACGACCCGGGACCCGGGCTGTTCAACCAGATCCTCAGCATGGTGCACCTGCCCCCGCTTGCCTGGCTGGACTCCACGAGCACCGCCCTCATCTCGCTCGTCATCGTCTCGACCTGGATGAACCTCGGCACAGGCACGCTGATCTACCTGGCGGCGCTGCAGAGCATCCCGAGCGAGCTGTACGAGGCCGCCGAGCTGGACGGCGCCGGGCTGTTCAAGCGGGTGTGGCACGTCACCATCCCGCAGACCAAGCTGATCCTGCTGGTGATGCTGCTGCTCCAGATCGTCGCCACCATGCAGGTGTTCATCGAGCCCTACCTGCTCACCGGCGGCGGCCCGGAGAACGCGACGGTCACCGTCGCCTACCTCATGTACCAGTACGCCTTCAGCTTCGGCAACTTCGGCGGCGGCGGCGCGCTGGGGCTCATGCTCATGCTCGTGCTGATGGTGTTCTCCGCTGTCTACCTGCGTGTCTCGCGGGACAACCAGATCTAGGAGGTGGACGTCGATGTCGCACAGCACAGTTGAGTCGTCGAGCAGTGGCGTCCAGTCGAACCGTCCCGTTCGCCTCGTGACCCCCCCGGCGTCCGGCCACGGGAAGGCGCGCCGTTCCCGCACGCCGAAGAAGAAGATGGAGCGCCAGTTCCGCGGCCTGGTCTCGCCGCACACGCTGAACACCCCGCGCGGGCGCATCGTCTACTGGATCGTTCTCGTGGCGGTGGTCGTGAGCTTCACCGCGATCTTCGTCTTCCCGCTGTACTGGATGGTCACCGGGGCGCTGAAGTCCTCTGACGAGCTCGCCCAGATACCGCCGTCGTTCTTCCCCACATCGATCGACTGGAGCGTGTACAAGGAGGCCTGGGACCAGCTCGACCTCGGCCTGTTCCTCCGCAACACGGTCATCTACGCGGCCGGCGCGTGGCTGTTCACCCTCGGGATCGACGTCACGGCGGCCTACGCCCTGTCGAAGCTGCGGCCGGTGCTCGGCAAGGCGATCCTCGGGTTGATGCTGGCCACGCTGATGATCCCGCCGATGGTGATTTTGCTGCCGGCCTACCTGACGGTCAAGGACCTTCCGATCCTCGGCTGGAACCTGCTGAACACGCCCTGGGCGATCTGGCTGCCCGCCGCCGCCAACGGGTTCTACATCTTCCTGCTCAAGCGGTTCTTCGACTCGATCCCCAAGGAACTGCTGGAGGCCGCCGAGATCGACGGCGCCACCCCCTTGAGGATCCTGTGGTCGATCGTGCTCCCGGTGTCCCGGCCGATCATCGGCGTGGTCTCCATCCTGTCGGTCGTGACCGTCTGGAAGGACTTCGTCTGGCCGCTGCTCGTGCTGCCCGACAGCGACAAGATGTCGATCAGCGTGGGCATCTCCTCGCTCTCGGCACAGATGCCGCAGAACGTCCTCATGGCGGCGCTGGTCATCGCGAGCATCCCGGCGATCGTGGTCTTCTTCGTCTTCCAGCGGAGCATCATGGCGGGTCTCACCGCCGGAAGCCTCAAGGGATGAGCGGGCGCGCCGTACGCCGGAGCCACGCCGGCCTCCGGCAGACGGCGCGAGCCCTCACCCTAGCCACGCCGGCCCTCCAGGAACACGACGCACCGGCCGTGCACCATGCCGCTCGCGCCGTACACGCAGCGACCCGGGCCGTCCATCGAAACGGCGCGAGCCGCACACCGAATCTGTAAGGGAGAGACTCCAGCATGTCCGAAACGTGGTGGCGGGGAGCCGCGATCTACCAGGTCTACCTGCGAAGCTTCGCCGACGGCAACGGCGACGGCATCGGCGACCTGGCTGGACTGCGGTCCCGCTTGCCCTACCTCTCCGATCTCGGTGTCGACGCGATCTGGCTCAATCCCTGGTACCCCTCCCCGATGGCGGACGGCGGCTACGACGTCGCCGACTACCGCGACATCGAGCCGTCCTTCGGCACGCTGGCCGAGGCGGAGAAGTTCATCAAGGAGTCGCACGCGCTGGGCATCAAGACGATCATCGACATCGTCCCCAACCACGGCTCCGACCAGCAGGAGTGGTTCGTCCAGGCGCTTGCCGCCGGACCCGGTTCCCCGGAGCGGGAACGGTTCTGGTTCGCCGACGGCCGTGGCGACCTGCCGCCGAACGACTGGCAGTCCATCTTCGGCGGCCCGGCCTGGACCCAGGTGGCCGACGGGCAGTGGTACCTGCACCTGTTCGCCCCCGAGCAGCCCGACTTCAACTGGACCAACCCGGTGGTCGTCGAGGAGTTCCACGACGTCCTGCGGTTCTGGTTCGACCGCGGCGTGGACGGCATCCGCATCGACTCCGCCGCCGTGCTCATCAAGGACTTCGACAGCGTCGAGGAGTCCTACACCGACCACGACGCCGTGCACGAGATCTACCGTGGCTGGCGGCAGATCGCCGACGAGTACGGCGAGCGCATCCTCATCGGCGAGGTCTGGCTGCCCGACCAGGAGCGTTTCGCGCTCTACCTGCGTCCCGACGAGATGCACACCGCGTTCAACTTCGACTTCATGGCCCGCCCGTGGGACGCCGCCGAGCTGCGCGCGTCGATCGACATGACGCTGGCCACGCACGTGCCGATCAGCGCCCCGCCGACCTGGGTGCTGTCCAACCACGACGTCCCGCGCCCGGTGACCAAGTACGGCAGGGAGGTGACGTCATTCGACCATGGCGAGCGCAGGGACGGCGCCCCGTCGGACCTGGTGCTCGGCGAGCGCAGGGCCCGTGCCGCGGCGCTGCTGGCGATGTCCCTGCCCGGCAGCGTCTACGTCTACCAGGGCGAGGAGCTCGGCCTGCCCGAGGTCGACGACATCCCGGACGAGCTGCGCCAGGACCCCATATGGACCCGGTCGAAGCAGACCGTCCCCGGCCGGGACGGCTGCCGGGTGCCGCTGCCGTGGTCGGGCCAGGAGCCCCCGTTCGGCTACAGCACCGGGGAGTCGTGGCTGCCCCAGCCCGCCTCCTGGAAGAGCCTGACGGCCGAGGCCCAGGCGGCGGACTCGAACTCCATGCTCTGCCTCTACCGGACCGCGCTGCGGATCCGGCGGGCCGAGCTCGGTGACGGCTCGCTGCGCTGGCTGGACTCCGAGGAGGGCGTGCTGGCGTTCACCCGGGAGTCCGGGCTCACCTGCGTGGTCAACCTCAACTCCCACCCGGTGGCGCTGCCGCCCCACGAGAGCGTGCTGCTCGCGAGCGGCCCGCTGGACGGGGACGTGCTCCCCTCCGACACGGCCGTCTGGCTCCGCACCGGCTAGTCCGTTCTCGAGGTCTGCTCCGGGTGACGACCCGTACGGCTTGCGCCCGCGGCGCAAGCCGTACTCCGCGGAGTCCGCCTGACGTCCGACGATCCGGGCGGAGGCTCAGGCCGGCGGGCCGAGGAGGCGGGCGCGGAGGGTTTCGAGGTCGTCCTCGCGGAGGCCGCCGTCGAGGAGGTGGGCCTCCACATCGAGCTCGGCCAGGGTCGACAGGATGATCTCGCGGGCCGAGGTGTTCGCCTTCTGGAGCCGGCGCCTGATCATCGGCGCCTCGTCCTCCTCGCCGAGCTTGACGTACAGGGGCCCGAGGCGCTCGGTGGTCAGCTCGTAGTCGGAGGCGATGTCGGCGGGCGCGACGCCCGCGAGGGCGAGCACCAGCAGGGCCACGATGCCCGTGCGGTCGCGGCCGGCGACGCAGTGGAACAGGACGCCGCCGGGCGGCGCCTGGGCGACGGCCGCCACGGCGGCGGCGCACCGGCCGGGCTTGTGTTCGAGGAAGGTGCGGTAGTAGAGCGGGGTGCCGTAGAGGTGCCGCCGCCGCTCCCAGAACTCGGTGTCGCCGTCGTCGTCCAGCGGGGCGCGGAGCACCGTGATCCAGGGCGGGCGGTAGCCATTCCAGGCCTTCACCTCGCTGTCGTTGCGCAGGTCGACCAGCGTGCGGATGCCGTACGCGCGCAGCGCCGACCATCCGGCGGCGGTCAGGCGGTCGGGCGTGTCCGATCGGACGACGGCGCCCATGCGGGTCCCGCGACCGTCCCCGGTGGCCAGGCCGCCGAGGTCCCTGGCGTTGTAGCAGCCGTCCCATTCGAGATGGCGGTCGTGGATCATCCGGCCACCCGGTCGTGGCCGAGCACGGGCATGTCGCCCGGGTAGCCGTAGGCCGCCCAGACCATGAGATCCTCGATGTGCCTCAGCATGCTCAGCAGCCTCGCCCCAGTGGGTCTGGTCGCTCCATTGCGGGCTGAGCACGGCCCCCTCGCTGCGGTGGAGAACCGTCAGCATGTACTCGGCGCCCGGCAGCCGCGGCGGGGCGAACGTGACGTCCCCGTCATCATAGGACGGGCCCGTCCGAGCCGACCAAGCGGTGCTGAACTCTCGCAGGCCCCGGCAGGGCCGCGCTCCAGCCCGGACGCCCCCGCGTCTCGAAGCCCCACGGGCCGGCCCGGACGCTCCGGGGTCTCGCGCCCCCGTGTGCTAGCCGAACAGGCCGGTCTCGCGGCCGTCGTCGTCCACGGGGCCCGGCTCCCCGGCCAGCCTGGTGTAGTACTCCACGGGCAGCACGGGCTGGCCCACGTTGTTGGACAGGGCGAAGAACGCCCCGTCCACGCTTATCTGCGTGCGGTGCGCGCGCAGGGCGGCGGTCTTGGCATCCAGGTGCCCGGTCGCGTCGACGTACGTGGTGACCTGGTCGTCGGGAACGCCGAACCCGAAGTCCTCCACGGACTTCAGCCGCTCGAAGGGCCCGGTGTCGACGGCCTTCTCCAGCACCGAGAGCGGCATCGCGGTGGCGTAGAACCGCGACGGCGACCACGGCTCACCGTCGCCGAAGGACGGGTCGGCGGCCTTCTCGAACGCCCGCCAGGCCACGCGGTGCGCCTGGATGTGGTCGGGGTGGCCGTAGTAGCCGTTGTCGTCGTACGTCACGAGCACCTGGGGTCGTACCTCGCGGACGATGCCGACCAGCTCCGCCGCCGCCAGGTCGAGGTCGGACTGCCAGAAGCAGGCCGGATCGTCGTTGGTGGCCGCCCCCATCATGCCGGAGTCGCGCCAGCGTCCCGCCCCGCCGAGGAACCGGTGATCGTCCACACCGAGCGCCGCGCAGGCGCGCGCCAGCTCGCCCACGCGGTGATCCCCGAGCCGGTCCTCCCTGTCGGCGCCGAGGTGCCGCAGCTCGGCGGGGATCACGTCGCCCTCCTCGCCCAGCGTGCACGTGACCAGGCAGACGTGCGCGCCCTCTGCGGCGTACCTGGCCATCGTGGCCCCGGTGCCGATCGACTCGTCATCGGGGTGAGCGTGGACGAAAAGAATTCGACGATCGGGCGACATGGCCGACCTGCCTTTCCTTCAAGAGTCCCGAACTGAAGGCTCCCTGCCGGAACCCCCGGGCCGGGGATCTCCCCGCCGGGGTCCGGAGCCGGGATCGAGCCGAGAGGCCGCCTGCCAGGTTCCGCGGTGTTGGTTTGGGGATCCATCTTCCCGAGTTCTCCGGCGTGCCCGAAACCGGGGCCCTACTCCGCGAGCACGGCGGAACGGATCTTGGCGGGCGCGGTGGAGCCACGCACGACCAGCTCGGGCTCGAAGAGCAGCTCCTCCGCGGTGACCGACGCGCCCTCTATCTGGCTGACCAGCAACGTCACGGCGGTCCTGCCCATGGCCTCGATGGGCTGGCGCACCGTGGTCAGCGGCGGATTGGTGCAGTTCATGAAGGCGGAGTCGTCGAACCCGACCACGGACGCGTCTTCGGGCACCGACATCCCGAGCCGGCGCACGGCGCGGATGGCCCCGAGCGCGAGCGGGTCGCTCCCGCAGATCAGGCCCGTGACGCCCTTCTTCAGCAGCTTCGTGGCGACGGCCTGTCCCCCTTCGGGGGAGAACAGCGTGCGTTCGACCGACTCGGGGCCCACCTCGACGCCGGCCGCGCGCGCCGCCGCGATGAAGGCCGCGTGCTTGCGCCGCGAGGGGATGTGGTCCTCGGGCCCGAGGACCAGCCCGATGCGATCATGGCCGAGCGAGGTCAGGTGGCCGAACGCCTGCTCGACCGCCACGGCGTCGTCGGTGGAGACCTGGGGGAAGCCGAGGCTCTCGGTGGCGGCGTTGACCAGCACCACGGGCAGCCGGAGCTCCAGCAGCCGGAAGTAGTGCTCGTGCGGCGCGTCCGCCTCGGCGTAGTGCCCGCCGGCGAACACCACCCCGGAGACCTGCTGCTCCAGCAGCATCTCCACGTAGTCGGCCTCGGACAGGCCGCCCGCGGTGCGGGTGCAGAGCACGGGCGTGAACCCCTGCTGGGCGAGCGCGCCGCCGACCACCTCCGCGAGCGCCGGAAATATCGGATTTCCCAGCTCGGGGAGCACCAGGCCCACCAATCGGGCCCGCTCACCCCGCAGCTGGGTCGGGCGCTCGTAGCCGAGCACGTCGAGAGCCGTCAGCACGGCCGCGCGAGTCGCCTCCGCCACGCCGGGCTTGCCGTTGAGCACCCGGCTGACGGTCGCCTCGCTGACGCCGACCTTCTTCGCCACTTCCGCAAGTCGCCGTGTCACGGCGCAATCATAGGTCGGAAATCTGCAAGCCGCTTACATTCCGACGGCTTCGCGTGAAACCGGTCTACATCAGGATCGGTCCAACCGTACCGGGGCCCGCTGCCCGCTCTCTGGCACCGACGGCCCGCGCCGACGGCCGTACGCGGCACGCACTCCCGTCCGCATACACCGAGCTGGCCGGATGCCGCCGGCCAGCCCCATCACTTCGGGCGGCGTCCGGATGTGACATGGGCTTGCACCGCCTTACAGCCGGTTGCGACTGTGGCCCTGCGGACCTGTCAGCCAGGAGGTCAACCTCATGGCAATCGATTTGCGTCCTCACGCACAATGCGCCGCAAAACCGGTCAGTTCCAGAAAGTGATCAGGCGTTCCGCGATGGCCCGGCCCTGGGCGTAGCCAGCCTCGGCGGAGGGGGTGCGCACGGCCGGGTCCAGCGGGTCGGCGCCCATGGCGGCGAGCGAGGCCTTGTCGGGGATGATCACTTCGACCTCCCCGCCGGCGCCGAGGGACTCCACCTGGCCCGCCAGCTGGGGGTCTTCGAGGGGAGCGAGGACCAGGACGCGGTCGTACCCCGCCGCCAGGTCGGCGTTGACCCCGGACCGGACCCCGCCGTCCATGTATCGGCCGGCGCCGATGGTCACCGGAGGCCAGACCCCCGGCACGGCACAGCTCGCCGCCACCGCGTCGACGAGGTCGACCCCGGAGGCCCGGTCGAACACGCGGTGCTCGCCCGTGGCGGTGTCCACGGCCACGAGGGCGATGTCGGCCTCGGGCCACTCGTGGCGGGGAAGCCGGTTGGCGATCACCTCTCGCCGCACGGGCTCGGGAACGGTGCGTGCCGCGAGGGCCAGCTCGCCGACTTCCCTGCGCACCTGGGCGAGATCCCGTGTCCGCTCGTAGAGGGCTTCGAAGGAGGACACCAGCTCCTCGATCGAGATGCCGCTCGGCAGCTCCTTGTTCTGCAGGCCCGGGTCGGCCTGGCGGCGGTAGAGCTCGTCCAGCGGCATGTCGCTGGTCAGCTGCGCGGCGACGGTCGCGCCCGCGGACGTACCGACGATCTTGTCGGCCGTACGGCAGTGGATGCCGCCCTCCGCCAGCCCGGCGAGGACTCCCGTCTCCCAGGCGATGCCCGCAACGCCGCCGCCACCAAGCACCAAAGCACGCTTTGTCATGACAGATCCCCTGCCTCGTTCCGGAAGATCATGCTAGCCCTCCAGAGCCCTGGCCTGGGCCCGGACCGCCGGTCACGACCGCGACGAGCCGGGCGCCCGGCGGGAAAGCTCCCCTGGATACCAGGTCGAATATCCCGTACATCATCTTGGCCACGTAGATCCGGTCGAGCGTCTCGCCATGCCGTACCGCGAAGTCCTCGATGAAGACGGCGAGCTCCTTGGTCATCTTGGCGTAACCGCCGAAGTGGAAGCCGCATTCGAGGCTCCAGCCCTGCGACGGCGTCCCGAAGGCCTCGCGTTGCAGCCGCTCGACCTCGCCTGCCAGGTAATCGCCGCCCTTCAGCACGGGGAAGCCCACGGCCCGGCAGCCCGGTGGGAGCGCGGACGCGATGCCCGCGAGGGTGCAGCCCGTGCCGCACGCACAGCAGATCACGTCGAACGCCGGCCCGCCGCCCGCGCGACCCGGAGCGACGGCCTGGAGCTGGGCTTCGATCTCCGCGGGCAGCTCCGCGCAGCCCCGGACCGCGTACGCGTTGCCACCGCCCTCGGGCAGCAGGTAGAAGTCACCCCACTCGGCGCGCAGCCGGTCGATCACCTCCGGGGAGTCCTTGGCCCGGTAGGTGGAGCGGTCGAGGTAGGTGAGCCGCATCCCGCGCGACGCGGCGTACGCCAGCGACGGGTTGAGCGGGAGGTGCTCCTCGCCGCGGATCACGCCGATCGTCGCGAGCCCGAAGTGGTGCCCGGCCGCGGCGGTGGCCCGGATGTGATTGGAGTGGGCGCCGCCGAAGGTCAGCAACGTGCCCTTCCCCTGCCGCGCGGCCTCGGCGAGGTTGTGCTTGAGCTTGCGCCACTTGTTCCCCGGCAGCTCGGGATGGATCAGGTCATCGCGTTTCAGGAACAGGCGGACCTCGCCCAGCCGGTCGTCGCGCAGCTCCTCCAGAGGGCTGGGGAGCCGCAGCGCGAGTCCCGAGGGCAGCGTCTCGCCGTTGTCCACAGGGCCAGCTTGGCATGCGTACAGGCGACGGGCGGTCGGTAGGCTACGACGGACCCCGAACACGAGGAGCCGCCGTGATGCGCGCCGTCGATGCTTTCCGTGCGGCGTTCGGCCACGACCCCGAGGGCGCCTGGCACGCGCCCGGGCGGGTCAACCTGATCGGGGAGCACACCGACTACAACGACGGTTTCGTGCTGCCCTTCGCGGTGCCATGGGGGGTCACGGCCGCGGTGGGCCGGCGTGACGACGACACGATCACGCTGCTCTCCCTCCAGGCCGCCGGCGCGGACGGGAAGACGACCCCTCAGGTGATCAAGGAGTACGAGCGGGCCGAGGGGTGGGCCCGTTACGTCGTGGGCGTCTTCTGGGCGCTCCGGCAGGCGGGGCACGCCGTGCGCGGCGCCGACCTGGTGATCGACGGCGACGTGCCGCCGGGCGCGGGGCTGTCCTCCAGCGCCGCGCTGGAGGTCGCGGTCGCCATGGCACTCAACGACCTGTACGACCTGGGCCTGAGCAGGCTCGACCTCGCCCTGCTCTCGCAGAAGGCCGAGAACGACTTCGTCGGCATGCCCTGCGGCATCATGGACCAGGCCGCCTCCGCGCTCAGCCAGGAGGGCCACGCCCTCTTCATGGACTGCCGGAGCCTCGCCACCCGGGCGGTGCCGCTCGACCTCGCCGCCGAGGGGCTCCAGATCCTGATCATCGACACCGGTGTCCACCACGAGCTCGCCGACGGGCAGTACGCCCGCCGCCGGCGCGACTGCGAGAGCGCGGCCAAGCGCCTCGGGGTGGAGGCGCTGCGCGACGTCACCGACCTCGCCGCGGCCCTGTCCACGCTCGACGGCGACGAGCGCAAGCGCGTCCAGCACGTCGTCACCGAGAACCACCGGGTGCAGGCGCTGATCGGGCTGCTGCGCGCGGGTGCCGTCCGCGAGATCGGCGCCCTGCTGAACGCCTCCCATCTCTCGCTGCGCGATCAGTACGAGGTGTCCTGCCCCGAGCTCGACGTGGCGGTCGAGGCGGCCGTCCGGGGCGGGGCGCGGGGCGCCCGCATGACCGGGGGCGGCTTCGGCGGCTCGGCGATCGCCCTGGTAGCCGCCGACCGGGTCCAGAGGGTGCGCGAGGAGATCGTCAGGGCGTACGGGCAGCGGGGCTGGGCGGCCCCGCGCTTCCTTCCCGCCGCCCCCGCCGCCGGAGCCCGCCGCCTCGACTAACGCTCAGGCGACTTTGGCGATGGCCGGGGTGAGGGTTTCGGCGAGGAGCGTGCGTGCCAGGGAGTCGGCGTGGCGGATCACGGCCGCGTCGAGCCCCCGGCGCAGGGTCGTACCCTCGCCTCCGGTGGTCCAGGGGCCGAAGGCGAACCTCCGGGGGTGCGCCGCCCCGGCGTGGTCGACGATGCGCCGGTCGGGCAGCCGCACCTTCAGCAGCCCCGACTCCTCGACGCACTCTCCCAGCGTGTGCAGCCGTTGGACCAGCGGGTCACGGGTGCGGCTGACGCTGGGGCCGGGCCGCCTCGCCTCGATGAAGGCCTGGGCGGTCAGGGATCCCGGCACGGTGGTGCCGGTCGCCCGCCAAGTGCCGTTCTCGTGGGGCTCGACCCGGGTGTCGGTGCCCAGGAAGGTGACGATCCCCGCCCTGCCCAGCGCCCTCAGCTCGGCGAGCCGCGCGGCGGGCAGCCCGCCGGCGGCGTGGTCGGCGAACCGCTGGAACCACGGGTCTTCCGCCGCCCGCTCGGCGAGCACCCCGAGCACGCCGCGCAGCCCGTAGATCATGGCGAGGTCGGCGCTGTGCGCGGGGTCGGCCCTGCGGGAGAGGCCGGCGGCGAGGTAGCCGTGCATCCACCTCTGCAGGCCGGGCAGGTCGCCGAAGCGCATGCCGGCGAGCGGGCGGTCGAGCCGGGTGAGGTTGAGCCGGTCCTCGAAGCGGGGCACCGCCTTGCGGATCAGTGCGCGCATCGCCTTGCCGCCCCACTCCTCCGGGGCGTAGGCGTCCGCGAAGTCGGCCCAGCGCATCCGGGCCCGCTCCGGGTGGGCGGTAAGGATCTCGTGGTAGTACGCGAAGGCCAGATCCTTGGCGACCAGCGGCCACGCCTCCCGCCGGAAGTCATGCGGCCGGTCGGCGAGTGCCGTGACGAACCTCGGAGCCGGCGGGTGGTCGCCTCTCAGCGGGTATTCGATCAGCGCCGGAGCGGGCACGCCACGCCGGGAGCCGACGTGGATCAGCGGCTCCCTGCCGCCTGCGATGTAGGTCGGCTCGCCGTCCCGGTCGCACCTGAACCGGCCTCCACGGCCCGTGGTCAGCTGTGCCAGCACCTCGGAGAAGACCTTGCCGAGGCCGCGCACCAGCACGGGCTGCCCGCCGGGCACGTGGTCGAGCGGGAGGCTGCCCGCGTAGCCGGTGGGCCGGTAGTACAGGCTGTGCCGCCGGGCGAAGCCGAGCAGTTCCAGCTCGCCCGGCGTCGCGAGCACGTCCAGGTGGTGCTGGGCGAGGACCACGGCGTCGGTGTCGAGGCGGGTGCCGTCGTCCAGCAGCACCCAGCGGCCCGCCAGGTCCACCGCCCTCGCACGATGGACCTGGACGCGCACCCCCGGCGGCCTCGTCTCCGGGCCGGAGGCGCGGCCGGCCGGGGAAGGATCGACCACATGGATGTCGAGCGGACGCCACCCGGCCATCTTGGAGGCGTTGGCGCAGATGCGCTCGACCAGGCACGTGGCGCCTGGCCCAGCGCCGACGACGCAGACGGATCCGGTCACGCTCGCCCCCTCAGATTTACCTATTTAGAAGGTAGGAAATACAGAGATTTATGTCAAGACATGGTAACGCGAAACGGCGCCTCCTGTCCGGAGAAGCTCCGGAGAAGGCGCCGTTTCGATCAAGGTTCTGCAGTCGTACGGCCTTCACTGCGAGGCGAGCTGTGCGACCCCCGGATCCGCTTTCGCGGACAACGTCGCTACTTCCACAGGAAACCGAGATCGCAGTCCGCTTGCCTCGAGCACACGGCGTACGGGAGATGAGGGGGCCACGAGCCGGACGCCCCCGCCGAGAAGCAGTGAACGGCGACGGGCGGCCATGAGCGCTCCCAACCCGCTGGCGTCCATGAAGGTGACTTCAGACAGGTCCAGGACGAGGCGGGCGCGCGGTGGCTGGAGCGCGGCGAGAAGCCGCTCACGCAGCACAAGCGAGCATGAGATGTCGACGTCCCCACTGACGCGGCACACGGCCGTGTCGGCGCGGACGCTTACGGATAGGTCCACTGAGGACCTCCAATCAATGGACGCGAGGGCGGCTCGCGATGATGCAAACCGCCCCGACTTGCGTCCTTGGGGTGAAGGCGGCAGAGCCGCCTTCACAGAGCCTCGCGGCTCGACTACTGACTAGAGCGGACGAACCTGCTCCGCCTGGGGGCCCTTCGGCCCACGCGTCGTCTGGTAGTCGACGCGCTGGTTCTCCTCGAGGCTGCGGTAGCCGCTCGAGTCGATGGCGGAGTAGTGGACGAAGACGTCCGCACTGCCGTCATCGGGAGCGATGAAACCGAAGCCCTTTTCGGCGTTGAACCACTTGACGGTTCCCTGAGCCATGAAACTGATCTCCTAATGAGACGATCTACGAGGTCCACGGGCGTGGAGCCCCGGGTTGTTTAGCGACCGACCGCCCCTTGAAAGCACATTGGCTTCGCACGGTGGAACGCCCGCTGTAAGAACTCCGCAGGCGCTGCTACACGTTAACGAACCTCCACTACAACCACTGCCATTCAACACCATGTGGGGCCGCTTCGCCAACGCTGGGGGGCCCGAGCTGACAAACGACCGGCCTCTGCTGGTGGAAGCCCGGTCGGACCTCGGCAGACGCGGGCGGATAGCACGCAAGGGGGCGGTAACCGTCTAGCCGAAGGGCGGAAAAGCGGGCGGACGGCGCTCCAGGAAGCTGGCGACGCCCTCCGCGAAGTCGGGCCTTCCGAACGCTTGCATCATCAGCCGGACGGCCTCGGCGGCGGAGACGTCGAGGGACTCCTGCCAGCCGCCCCAGACCTGCCGCTTGATCACTGCCATCGAGGCCGGCGAGCTATGCGCCGCCAGCTCGCGCGCGTAGGCGACCGCCTCTTCCAGCAGCCGCTCCCCCGGCACCACGCGGTTGACCAGGCCGAGCTCGCCGGCCTCCGCGCCGGTGAACGTACGGCCCGAGAGCAGGATGTCCATGGACTTCGCCTGCCCGATGAGCTTGGGCAGGATCCACGCGAGGCCGTACTCGGCGATGAGGCCCCGCCGGGCGAACGCCGTGGTCCACTTGGCGTCGGCCGAGGTGAACACCACGTCGCACACCAGCGCGTGGACCATGCCGAGCCCCGCGCAGGCGCCGTTGACGGCCGCGATGATCGGCTTGCGGATCGTCGTGGGATGGGTGTTGGGCCGCTTGTCGGGCTCCTCGTCGTACGAGCCGTCCTGAAGGGCGGTGAGCGTCTGGAAGTCCGCGCCCGCGCAAAAGCCCTTGCCCGCGCCGGTGACCACGATCGCGCGGACGCCCGGGTCGCGCTCGGACTCCTCCAGCAGGTCGAAGTAGCGCCGCCCCATGGCGCCGATCCACGCGTTCAGCCGGTCCGGCCGGTTGAACGTCAGCGTGAGCACGCCCTCGTCCAGCGACGACAGCACGAGATCGGACATCGAACCTCCCGGAGAGACCGTTACCGAATAACGTTCTACACCACTCCTCCTCCGGAGGGAGGAACGGGATTACCCCTCGTGCTCGCTTTTGCGCGAATGCTGGACGAACGCGGGGGTCAGCTGCACGTCGTCGTAGTAGCGATGGAAGACCGGTGTGAGCGAGCCGGAGAGCGGCGGGACGATCCACGACCAGTCGGCGGGGCAGACCCGCCCGGCACGCTCCTCGCGCTCCAGATGCGAGATGAAACGGCGAGCCTCGGTGTGGTGGTCGGTGATCGTGACCCCCGCCTGCCCGAAGGAGTGCAGCACGGCGACGTTGAGCTCCACCAGCGCGTGGTCCTTCCACAGCGTACGTTCGTTGGAGGTGTCGAGCCCGAGCCTTTCGGCCACCAGGGGGAGCAGGTTGTAACGGTCCTCGTCGGCCAGGTTCCGCGCGCCGATCTCAGTCCCCATGTACCACCCGTTGAACGGCGCGCAGGGGTAGCAGATGCCGCCGATCTCCAGGCACATGTTCGAGATCACGGGCACGGCGTGCCAGCGCAGGCCCAGCCGCTCGAACCACGGATACGCGGGATGGGCCAGCGGCACCTCCAGGACGGCGTCCCCCGGGATGGTCGCCAGCAGCGGCGACGACATGTGCCCGTCCTCGATCACCAGGGGCAGCACGTCGAAGCGCGTCCCCGGGCCACCCGCCCACCCGAGGCGCAGCGCCGACGCGGTGAGGTCGGCGTTGCGCGCGTCCCCGATCACCGCTCCGTCCGGCGTGCGGTACCCCGCGTAGCGGATGAGCTGCTCGTTCCAGATCCTCGGCCCGGGACGGCCGGGCATGTCCGGAGCGAAGACCGTGATCGTCGGCCGGATCCGCCCCGAACCGGTCGCCTCACGCAAATGGTCGACGCACTCCACCGCCACGCCCTCAGCACTGTGGACGGAACGCAGGTCCCGAACACGGAGTGACTGCCAGTACAAACGGCCGATACACCGGTTGTTGTTGCGCCAGGCCACCCGGGCACCGTGGGTCAGTTCCTGCGGAGTGTGGGTGTAGGTCCCGTACCGGGAGATCTGGGCCAGCACCTGACGCAGCCGCGGTTCCACCGGCCCTGCGTCGGGGTTCTCCTCGTGGAACAGCCGCAGGAACTTCTCGGCCTCCGCCGGGTCGGCCGTCCCGGTCCGCTCATCCGGCGGACGGTAGGCGGGACACGCTCCTCCGGCCACCGGATCGGCTTCCGGCCGGCGCCTACGCCCCTCCACGCGACGTACGGCGTGCGCCGGTAACTCCTCAGCGGGAACCTCCTCCGACGATGAGCGGGAGGACGAGTCGGAAAACGGAAACAGACGTCGAGACCTCATCCAGAACACCATAGGACAACCGACCCATTGGTCTCACAGGTATCCGGCCGTTCCGGCGGCGCGGAAACCCTGTAGGCAGCGGCCTTCCCCGCTGCGGTTGCATGATCCGCGGCAGCCGGGCCGTCGAGCCCTGCGCGAACGCCGTCACAGTAGGCGTTGGCGCGTGAGCGCAGTGACACGAAGCACGGCAGACCACATCTTGGGCCATCATCGGCGATTTGTCCCGCCATATCTCAGACGGATCTTTGAAGTCCTGAAACACCGAAGGCCCCAGGAGAATCTCCTGGGGCCTTCGAGCGTGGCTCCCGCGATAGGACTCGAACCTATAACCTGCCGGTTAACAGCCGGCTGCTCTGCCGATTGAGCTACACGGGATCGTCTGCGCGTCGCGCGGGGGGCTGTTCGGCCCTTCCTTGCTGCGCGAAACTAGATTAGCGCATTCCGGGGAGTGCGTGTCGCACCCTGATCCTCAGGCGTCTCACGGAACCCGCGACGGGCGCCTTTCCCGAAGAACCAGCGGCACATCGAGACCATAACCCTTCGCAGCCGGGGTAGGGGAGGCGGAGAGCGGGGATGCCAGCGGCACGCGGAGGTAGAAGATGCGATATCGATTCACGTTCGCCGTGGGCCTGGCCGTCGGCTACGTCCTGGGCAGCCGAGCCGGCCGGGAGCGGTACGAGCAGATCAAGCGGGTGGCACAGCGGGTCGCCGACAATCCCATGGTCCAGCAGGCCGCGGGCGTGGCCGGAGCGCAGGCCTCCAAGGCCGCCGAGGTGACCAGGCACAAGCTCGGGGACGTGCTGGGCGACCGGGTGCCCTTTCTGCACAGGAACGGCTGGGCGGTCGCCAGGGACGACACCGGCACCGGCTGGCCGGACACCGAGATGGACCGGGTGACCTGATACGGCGCCACGCCAAGGCGGCCCACGTGGATCCCCACTTGGGCCGCCTCGCTGCGCGGTGAAGATCGGCGTTCTACTGGAGGCTCTCGTCCCGGAGCACGCCCACAAGCCCCTCAGATGCCGAGGTTCCGTCTCAGCTCTTCGAGGGCCTGCTCGGCGGCGGCCCTCAGGCCCGGGTCCTTGGGGTCGAGGCCCGGGTCGAAGACGAACTCCCACTCCGCGGCGTCCTGCCCCGGCACCCGGCGCGCGACCAGGCGCACTCCCCCTCGGTTCCCCAAGCCCACGTGGCGGTTCGCCAGGATCGAGGACGTCACCCTCTCCCGCACGGCCTCGGGAAGACGTCCGGGCTCGGGCAGCGCCATCCACCGCTCGGTGCCGTCGGTGGCCACGACGCGCAGCCCCTCCTCGTCCCACAGCGCCCGGTCGATGCGGTACCAGGGCAGGGGCGTCTCGCCCGGCAGGCGCAGCGCCCGGTCGGTGGCCACGACGTACGCGCCGTCCGGCGTGCGGGCGTGGACGAGCACCCGTTCGCCCGCCTCCAGCGTGACGCCCGCCTCGGCGGGAAGGCTCCGGGAACCCCAGGGAAATCGCATGGTTGAAAGCTACCCGGCGAGCAGGTCGAGGGTGAGGGCGGCCGACCAGGAGAAGTCGCGGCAGCCGCGGCCCATCCCGTCGAAGGGGTCGAAGCACTCGCGGAACCCCGCCTGCCGTACGAGCCGGAGGGTGCTCGCCGCCAGCGACGCCTCCAGGCCCGCGAGGCCGTGCACGGCCGCCGCCCGCCAGAGCAGCCAGTTGGTGTTCACCCAGGACGGCCCGCGCCAGTAGGTCGAACGGTCGAACTCCAGCGCCCGTACCTCGCAGCTGGGCACGGGATACCCGCTGGGCCCGAGGAAGCGGGACTCCAGCAGCTCGGTGAGGACCCCGACGACCGAGGCGGGCATCCCGGGGTCCAGCAGCGGCCCGAAGCCGCCCACCGTGCTCACAGGGATCAGTTGCCCGGCACGCAGGTCGCGCGCGTAGAAGGCGCCGTTCCACAGGCGGTCGAGCAGCGCCCCCCTGATCCGGTCGGCGGCCTCGCGAAAGCGCGTGTGGTCGGCCCCTATGGCGTCCGCGAGGCCGGCCAGCGCGTCGCAGGAGGCCAGCCAGATCCCGTTGAACAGCGGGTCCTCGACGGCGAAGGGGTGCTCGTCGCGCAGGTAGCCCGCGCCGTAGCCGGAGTCGCGGTAGCGCGTGGCGAGCCACGCGTAGCGGTCGTGGTGGCTGTCGGACCGCCACTCCCCCAGCGCGCAGGCGTAGCGCACCAGGGGAAGCGCGGCCAGCGGGGCGTCCCAGGCCGGGCTGTCGTCCAGCCCCGACTCCCAGGGGTGGACGATCGCCGCGAGGCCGTCGCCACCGAGGTCGCGGGCGGAGGCCAGGTAGTCGTGCTGGGCGACCAGGCTGGGCCAGGCGCGCCGTACGAAGCCGAGGGCGGCGTCGCGGTCGGCGGCGTACCGCCAGATCCACCACACGGCGCAGGCCTGGAGCGGCGGCTGGGTGAGCCCCGAGGTGAGCGACCCGTGCGGCGCCGCCGCGCAGTCGGCCGACCGCCACAGCGACGGGCCGGGGTAGTAGGCCTCACCGGTGGACCGGTCGAAGACGATGTGCGGCACCATCCCGGTGCTCCACTGGCCGTCGAACAGGCTCAGCAGCTCGGCGCACGCTCGGGACCAGCGGCGGCGGGCGAGCCCGATCGCCACGAAGGCGGAGTCCAGGCTCCACTGGTGGGGGTAGCGCCCCACCGCCGGCACGGTGGCCGACCCTGTCCAGTTCGCGTCAAGCACGTCGAGTGCGGCCTGCTCGAGCGCGGTATCGTCGAGCGCGTACCGCGCGTCCATGGGGTCGTCGGCAGGAGAGCGTCGGCTTCCGGGAGACAACGCCGTCCGCCGCCGTCCGGCGGAGACGGGGAGTGCCGTCCCTGCCTTCCTCCTCTCGTGACCGGTACCGGTCCGAGTCGCAGCGCCCGGACCATGGGCTCCGCGTGGCCGGGCCCGGCCCACGACCCGCATGGCCGGGACGGCCGGCAGGTCGTGGACCGGACGGGCCGGCTCAGTCGAGGTAGTCGCGGAGCATCTGCGCGCGCGTCGGGTGGCGCAGCTTGGCCAGCGTCTTGGACTCGATCTGCCGGATGCGCTCGCGCGTGACGCCGAACTCCCGGCCGACCTCCTCCAGGGTCCTCGGGTGGCCGTCGGACAGCCCGAAGCGCAGCTGGATGATCCGCTGCTCCCTGTCGGACAGGGTGGCGAGGATGTCGTCCAGCTGGTCCTGCAGCATGATGAACGCCGCCGCCTCGATCGGCACCACCGCGTCGGCGTCCTCGATGAAGTCACCGAGGTCGGAGTCCTCCTCGCCGATGGGCGACTGGAGCGACACCGGCTCCTGGGCGATGCGCTGGATCTCCACCACCCGGTCGACGGGCAGGTCCATCTCCATCGCGATCTCCTCGGGAGCGGGCTCCCGGCCGAGATCCTGGTGGAGCTGCCGCTGGACGCGCACCAGCTTGTTGATCGTCTCGACCATGTGCACGGGAATTCGAATCGTGCGCGCCTGGTCCGCGATCGCCCGGGTGATCGCCTGGCGAATCCACCACGTGGCATACGTGGAGAACTTATAACCCTTGGTGTAGTCGAATTTCTCCACCGCGCGGATGAGACCCAGGTTGCCCTCCTGGATCAGATCGAGGAAGAGCATTCCGCGACCGACATAGCGTTTCGCGATCGACACCACGAGCCGCAGATTGGCCTCGATGAGCCGCTGCTTCGCCCGGACCCCCTCCCAGACGAGCTCCTCGAACTCGGGCTTGGCCAGCCTCAGGCCGAGATCGCACAGCTTGTCCTCGGCGAACAGGCCCGCCTCGATGGCCTTGGCCAGCTCCACCTCCTCCTCGGCCGTCAGCAGCGGAACCCGGCCGATCTCCCGCAGGTATATGCGGACGAGGTCGCTGGTCGGCGCCCGCTTGCCGACATCCTCCTCATCAGGGCGGGGGGTGTCCTCCTCGGCCTGAGGTTCGAGCACCTCCACACCCTTTTCGGCGAGCATCCGCACGACGCGTTCCAGCGCGTCGGCCGGCAACTCGGAGCGGTCAAGCGCGGCGGCCACGTCGTCGACGGTGACGCTTCCGCGCTCCCTTCCTCTCGTGACTAGATCCGCCACCTGATCTACCGACGGCGGTCCACTTGGCAGCACCGATGCACCCACGGGACATAGTCTGCGGTACAGGGACCGGAAAAGGGCAGGCCTATTTTTGGCACGGAAGGTAAGGCGAGAGCTATTACCGAATCGATATGAAACGAAAGTTTGGCCGTCGCGAGAAGCGGAAAGTAAACTTAATTACGCTCCGACGGCGCGTTCTCTTAACACGCGCCGTTGTTGTTCGAGCGCCACGAGTTCCCCGAAGAGCCGGTTGTAGTCCTGCTGCTGCTCAACGGGGTTGAGACGCTCCATCTTGGCCTTGATCTGGAACAGGGCGCGCGTCACCGCGATCTCGGCCAGGCGGGCCAGCACGGCCGCGCCGTACCGCTCCTCGCTCGCCAGGTCGGAACGCACGGGCTCGACCGCGAACCTGGTGGCCAGCGCCCGCAGGCCGTCGTCCTCGGTGGCCTGGAGCAGCCGGTCGACCCACTCGCGCCCGCCCGGGCCGCCCGCCACCGTGCCGCCGGCGGACATGACCAGCTCGTACAGGGCGACGTGCTCGGGAGCGGTGAACGCCTGCCGGCCGAGCGCGTCGAACTCCGGGCCCATGAGCGCCGGACGCTGCACGGCGAGCTTCAGCGCCTCGGACTCGATGCGCACCACAGGGTCGGCCTGATCGACCGGACGGGGCGCCGCCGCGCGCCTTGCGGGCCGCTCGGGGGCGCCGGCCCGGCCGCCGGGGGCGGAGCGCCCGCCGACCTCCTGGATGCGCCGCAGCACCATGCGCTCGTCCATGAAGCCGAGCCAGCGGTCGAGGTCGACGGCGTACCTGCCGCGCAGGGCGGGGTCCTTGATGCCGGCCACCAGCGGCGCGGCGGCGTCGAGCGCGGCCAGGCGCCCCTCGTTCGAGTTGAGCTCGTAGCGCGAGATGACGCTGCGGATGGCGAAGGCGAAGAGCGGCTCGCGGCTGGCGATCAGGTCGCGCACGGCGCCGTCGCCCTGCTTGACCCGCAGGTCGCACGGGTCGAGCCCGTCGGGCTGCACGGCCACGAAGGTCTGGGTGACGAACTTCTGCTCGTCGGCGAAGGCGCGGAGCGCGGCCTTCTGCCCGGCCGAGTCGCCGTCGAAGGTGAAGACGACCTCGCCGCGGAACTCGGCCTGGTCGAGCAGGAGCCGCCGCAGGACCTTGATGTGCTCCTCGCCGAAGGAGGTGCCGCAGGTGGCGACCGCGGTGGGCACGCCGGCCAGGTGGCAGGCCATGACGTCGGTGTAGCCCTCGACGACGACCGCCTGGGAGCGCTTGGAGATCTCGCGCTTGGCCAGGTCGATGCCGTAGAGGACGGTGCTCTTCTTGTAGATGGGGCTCTCGGGGGTGTTCAGGTATTTGGGCCCGTCGTCGCTGTCGAGCAGCTTGCGCGCGCCGAACCCGATCACCTCGTTGGTGATGTCGCGGATCGGCCAGACCAGCCGGCCGCGGAACCGGTCGACCGGCCCCCTGCGGCCCTCTCTGGCCAGGCCGCCCTTGATCAGCTCGGCGGCGCTGAACCCGCGGCCCTGCAGGTGGCGGGCGAGGCGGTCCCACTCGGCGGGGGCGTAACCCACCCCGAAGTGCTCGGCGTCGACCCGCTCGAAGCCCCGCTCGGACAGGAACCTGCGGCCCGGCGCCGCCTCGGCCTCCGAGAGCAGGGAGGCGTAGAACTCGGCGGCGGCCTTGTGCGCCTCGATCAGGCGGCTGCGCTCGCCGTGCTCGCGCCCGGGGACGTAACCGCCCTGCTCGTAGCGGAGCTGGATGCCCGCGCGCTGCGCCAGCCGCTCGATGGCGTCGGTGAAGGTCAGGTGCTCGAGCTTGCGGACGAAGGTGATGACGTCGCCGCCCTCGGCACACCCGAAGCAGTACCAGTAGCCACGGGAGGGGGTGACGTTGAACGAAGGGGACTTCTCCTCGTGGAAGGGGCACAGGCCCTTGAGATTGCCGCCGCCCGCGTTGCGAAGCTGGATATGCTCGCCTACGACCTCGGCGATCGATGAGCGCTCCCGCACGAGCGCGATGTCCTCGTCACTGATCCGCCCTGCCACGCCGTGAGTCTACGGCTCACCACCGACAGCCTGGGGCGCGAGCCGTACAAGGTGGGTGATTTTCCGCGAATGGGTCGTGTCGGCCATGTAGGTCGGTTACAAAGGAAACGCTCATTTTCGGTAACGTCAAGCGGGTGGGGATCATGCGATCGGGGCGACTCGCCGCCATTGCCGCGGCGGTGCTGGTCACCGCGGCCTGCACCGCCCCGGGCGGAGTGGCCGGCATCAGCACGTTGCCGCCCGCGCCCACTCCGGACGCGACGGCGAGCACACCGGCCACGCCCGGCGCCGCCGAGGGAGCCTCCAGCGCTGTGGAGGCCGCGGGCACGCCGAGCGCGTCCCCCGGCGGGCGGCGAGGCGAGATCGACGCCGCCACGCTGAAGCCGAGCGCCGCCGCCACCGCGGTGAAGCCGCCGCCCGGCGACGACCCGGTCCGGGTGCCCCCGCCGCGCCTGTCGAGGTTCAGCTACGTCTTCCCCGTGCGCGGATGCCGGATCAGCTACGCCCGCAAGCAGCTGGTCCTGCCCAAGACCACGATCTGGGCGGGGAAGGGCTGCTCCTTCGTCGCCCCCGTCAGCGGCACCGTGCACGAGGTGAACGCCAAGAACCGCTGGAAGTCCTCCACCGACCACGGCGCCGACCGCGAGGGCCGGTTCGTCTCCATCCTCGGCGCCGACGGCGTCCTGTACTTCGGCGGCCACCTCGACACGGTCGCGCAGGGCCTCAAGCCCGGCATGGGCGTGAGCGCGGGCCAGGTGCTCGGGCGCATCGGCGACTCGGGGAACGCCAGAGGCGGGGGCTCCAACCTCTACTTCGCGGTGTCCTGGGCGGTGCCGTCCAAGCTGTGGTGGGTCCGGCGGGGCATGGTCGACCCGTGGACCTATCTTGACGCGTGGCTGAACGGCAACCACACGCTCTCCCCCGCCCAGCAGGTGGCCGCCGTGCGGGCCAGGGTGGGCGCCACACCCCCGTGCCGCACGCTCTGCACGTCCAAGCCCGGCAAGAAGCCCGAAGAGCGGCCCGTCCCCACCCAGAGCGCCGACCCGGACGTCGTGACCACCGGTTAGGCACGCGAGGGTGGAGGGGCGGGGCTAGGCGCGGGAGCCGAGGGCCCGGTGCAGGGCGACCGCGGAGACGTCGGTCAGCGAGGCGATCTGGTCGACGACCACGCGCAGCCGGCCCGCGTCGTCGCTCGCGTCGGCGAAGGCGGCCCTCAGGGCGGGCTCCAGAGTCCCCGGGGCGCCCAGCATGATCATCGAGGCGAGCTCGGCGATCAGCTCGCGCTGGCGGGCCTGGTTGGCGTTGTGGTCCTCCCTGGCCATCACGTAGTGCGCGGTGACCCCCTTGAGCAGCGCGCACTCAAGGCGGGTGGCCCTCGGCACGATCAGGTCGGCGCCGTGCCTGGTGAACCCCGGGCCGTACGTGTGCAGGGTGGCGGCCTGCGCGGACAGGCAGAACCGCCCGATCAGCGCGCTGGTGAACGACTTGAGCGCCACGAGGTCGGCCATGGTGCCCTCGAATCGGGAGGGCCAGAGCGGCTCGGCGACCAGGCCGGCGAGGGTGTCCTCAAGCTCGGTCAGGCTTGAGTCGGTGGCGTACCACTTGAGGGTGCGCTCGCAGACGTCGTGCCGCTCCCCCGGATCGCGGAGCAGGGCCAGCGTGACGTGCCCGGAGTGCAGGGCGTCCTCCAGGTCGTGGACGGAGTAGGCCACGTCGTCCGACCAGTCCATGACCTGGGCCTCGAAGCTCACCCGGGAGGCCGGGACGCCGCTCCGCACCCATTCGAAGACCGGCAGGTCGTCGGGGTAGACGCCGAACTTCGGCCCGTGGGCCGATGTCCAGGGGTACTTCAGCGCCGAGTCGAGCGTCGCGCGGGTGAGGTTGAGCCCGGCGCTCCTGCCGTCGGCGGTGAGGACCTTGGCCTCCAGCCGGGTCAGCAGCCGCAGGCTCTGAGCGTTGCCCTCGAAGCCGCCGCACCGGGCCGCCAGCTCGTTGAGCGCCGCCTCGCCGTTGTGCCCGAACGGCGGGTGGCCGAGGTCGTGGGCGAGGCACGCCGTGTCCACGAGATCGGGGTCACAGCCGAGCGCCTTACCCATCTCCCTGCCGATCTGGGCGCACTCCAGGGAGTGGGTCAGGCGGGTGCGCGGGATGTGGCGGCCGTGGTCGGGGATCTCCCCCGGCCCGACCACCTGGGTCTTGGCCGCCAGCCGCCGCAACGCCGCGCTGTGCAGGACGCGGGCGCGGTCGCGTTCGAACGCGCTGCGCTCTGGGTTGCCGGGAGGTTCCGGGACCCATCTCGCCTGGTCGAACTCTTCATAGGCTCTCATCGGTAGCCGGATGCTACCCCGGCGACGGCCTACGCATCACAAACATGCAGGAAACTCACGATGTCCGGCAGATCTCATGTGTCTTCGCAGGTCAGAGTGCCCCTAACGCCCCCTATGCACCACCGCCCGCACCCCACCGCCGAGCGGCCCGCACCCCGGGGCCGGCGGGTTCCGCGCACCGCGGTCCGGACCCCGCGCCGCGCTCCGGCGGGCGCGGGACCCGGGGGCGGCGGGTCAGCGGGACTCGGACTCCGCGCACGCCAGGGCCGCGCGCCCGGCCTCCAGACGGGCGACCGGGACCCGGAACGGCGAGCAGGAGACGTAGTCCAGGCCGATCTCGTGGCAGAAGTGCACCGACTCCGGGTCGCCGCCGTGCTCTCCGCAGATGCCGAGCTTGATGTCAGGACGGGTCCTGCGGCCCTCCTCGACGGCGATGCTCATCAGCCGGCCGACGCCGCCCCTGTCGATGGTCTCGAACGGGGACACCCCGAAGATCCCGAGGTCGAGGTAGCGCGAGAAGAACGCGGCCTCGACGTCGTCACGGGAGAAGCCCCAGGTCATCTGGGTCAGGTCGTTGGTGCCGAAGGAGAAGAACTGCGCCGCCTCGGCGATCTGCCCGGCGGTGAGGGCCGCGCGGGGCACCTCGATCATCGTGCCGATCAGCGCCTCCACGCCCACCTCGGCGAGGATGCGCTCGGCCTCGTCGCGTACGCCTTCGAGCTCCTGCACCGCGCTGACCAGCGGGATCATGATCTCGGCCCGCGGGTCTCCCCCGGCCGCGCGCCGCTCGGCCGCCGCCTCGGCGATGGCCCGCACCTGCATGGCGAACAGCCCGGGGATCACCAGGCCGAGCCGCACGCCGCGCAGGCCGAGCATCGGGTTCTGCTCGTGCAGCCGCTTGACGGCCGCAAGGAGCCTGCGGTCCCTCGGCGTCGCGTCCGCGCCGGCCAGCGCCATCTTCACCGAGAGGGCGGTGAGGTCGGGAAGGAACTCGTGCAGGGGCGGGTCGATCAGCCGGATCGTCACCGGCAGCCCGTCCATCGCCGCGAGGATGCCCACGAAGTCGGACTTCTGGAGCGGTTCGAGGGCGTCGAGGGCCGCGCGGCGCTCCTCGCCCGAACCGGCCAGGATCAGGTCCTCGACGAGCCGGCGGCGGTCGCCCAGGAACATATGCTCCGTGCGGCAGAGCCCGATCCCCCGCGCGCCGAACCTGCGGGCGCGGGCGGCGTCGTCGGGGTTGTCCGCGTTGGCCCGTACGTCCAGGCGGCGGCGCTCGTCCGCGTGGCTCATGACGCGGTCCACGGCCTGGACGAGCTCGTCGCCCCGGTCGCCCGAGCCCTCGAAGTACTCCACGACGGGCGAGGCCATGACCGGCACCTCGCCGAGGTACACCTCTCCGGTGCTGCCGTCGATGGAGATGATCTCGCCCTCCTCGACCACCAGGCCGCCGGGAGCGGTGAACCGCCTCTCCCGCGCGTCGACCTCCAGCTCCTCGGCCCCGCACACGCAGGTCTTGCCCATGCCGCGCGCCACCACCGCGGCGTGCGAGGTCTTGCCGCCCCTGCTGGTCAGCACGCCCTGGGCGGCGATCATTCCGACGAGGTCGTCCGGGGTCGTCTCCCGGCGGACCAGGATGACGTCCTCACCCTGCTCCGCCAGCTCCTTGGCCCGCTCTGAGGAGAACACGGCCTTGCCCACGGCGGCGCCGGGCGAGGCGTTCATGCCCTTGGCGATCCGCCGCAGGCCGGCGCCGACGTCGAACCGGGGGAACATGAGCTGCGCGAGCTGGTCGCCTGTCACCCGGGAGACGGCCTCGTCCAGGTCGATGAGGCCCTGGTCGACCAACTGGGTGGCGATGCGGAAGGCCGCCGCCGCCGTGCGCTTGCCGACGCGGGTCTGGAGCATCCACAGCTTCCCGCGCTCGATCGTGAACTCGATGTCGCACAGGTCGCGGTAGTGGTTCTCCAACGTCTTCATGATGTCGAGGAGCCGCTGGTAGGACTCGGGATCGATATGTGCGAGCTCCTGCAGGGGAACGGTGTTGCGGATCCCCGCGACGACGTCCTCACCCTGGGCGTTCTGCAGGTAGTCGCCGTATACGCCCTGCTGGCCCGAGCCGGGGTCGCGGGTGAACGCGACGCCGGTGCCCGACTCCATCCCGAGGTTGCCGAAGACCATCGCGACGATGTTGACCGCCGTGCCGAGGTCGGCCGGGATGCGCTCCTGGCGGCGGTAGATGATCGCGCGGGGGGCGTTCCATGACTCGAAGACCGCCTCGACGGCGAGCCGCATCTGCTCGCGCGGGTCGCAGGGGAAGTCGTGGCCCGTCTGCTCCCTGACGATGCCCTTGTACGTCTCCACGAGGCGCTGGAAGTCGGCCGCTTCGAGGTCCAGGTCGCTGTCGACGCCCTTGTTCCGCTTTGCCGCGTCGATCCCGTTCTCGAACAGGTCGCCGTCGATGCCGAGCACGGTCTTGCCGAACATCTGGATGAGCCTGCGGTAGGAGTCCCAGGCGAAGCGCTCGTCGCCCGCCTGCTTGGCCAGGCCCTGCACGGACTCGTCGTTGAGGCCGATGTTGAGGACGGTCTCCATCATGCCGGGCATGGAGTACTTCGCACCGGAACGCACGCTTACGAGCAGGGGGTCGCCGGCGTCGCCGAGGCGTTTGCCCATCCCCTTCTCCATCGCGGTGAGGTGGGTCTCGACCTCGTCGGAGAGCCCTTCGGGGAAGCCCCCGTCCGAGAGGTAGCAGCGGCAGGCTTCGGCGGTGATCGTGAACCCCGGAGGCACGGGAAGACCAAGGTTGGTCATCTCCGCGAGATTGGCACCCTTACCACCGAGGAGATCCCTGAGATCTTTGTTGCCCTCGGTGAAGTCGTATACGTACTTGGGCACTCGAACTCCTTCAACGACTGCAATGGCGTGCGATTCCGCCTCGTTCCGGGGACTCTACCTACGATTTACATCGGGAAACGTCACCCTCGCCTCACCTTGGCGTTTTCCCTGGTAGAACCCAATATAGCGGTCTAATCCATTCGCTCGGCGAGGTGAACTCCGGCGAAACTCCGGGCGCGGCTCGTGGTATATACCAATTCGTGGGCGAACACTGGGATTAAGAAGATTCCCCACTGACCGGCAATTGGTGTAGACCTTTCTCGGGCACCGCGTGACAATGACCGGGAAGGGGCCGTCGATGACCGATGAACAGCTGATTCTCCTCACGGGCGCCGCCGGGCGGACCGGGGCGGCCGGCCGTAGCGCCGTCGCGGGCCTGCGACAGCGGGGCCTCGCCGTCCGCGCGTTCCTCCACCACGAGGACGACCGCGCCGACGCGCTCCGGGCCGTGGGCGCCGAGGTGGTGGCCGGCGACCTGACCAGGTCCGCCGACGGGTGCTCAGCCGCGCGGGGCGTACATGATGACGGCGACGCCCGCGAGGCACACGAGAGCGCCGATCACGTCCCAGCGGTCGGGCCGGAAGCCGTCGACGATCATGCCCCAGGCCAGCGAACCGGCGACGAAGACGCCGCCGTAGGCCGCCAGGATGCGGCCGAAGTTGGGATCGGACTGGAAGGTGGCGACGAACCCGTAGGCGCCCAGCGCGAGGACCCCCGCGCCGATCCAGAGCAGGCCGCGATGCTCCCGCACGCCCTGCCACACCAGCCAGGCTCCCCCGATCTCGGCCACCGCCGCCAGCACGAACAGGGCGATGGAGCGCAGCACGACCATGACGATCAGCGTACTGCCGGGCCGAGCGGCGCCGGGGCGCTCACAAGAGGCGGCCGAGGACCCCCGACTCGGCGACGATCACCGCGCCGATCAGCATGAACACGACCGGCACGATCCACCTGCCGTAGCGCTCCACGATCTCGACGACCTTCTTGTGCGAGCCGAGCCACGCGGCCGCCAGGCACCACAGCGCCACCCCGGCGGTGAACACCACGACCGTGATCACCGTGGCCGCCGCCCCGATCGTGCGGAACACCGGCGTGTACACCGAGATGTTGTCCGCGCCGTTGGCGAGGGTCACCCCGGCCACCGAGACGAGCCCGGTCGCGACCGGAGGCGGTTCGTCCCCCTCGTCACCGCGGGCCCGCACGGCGGCGATCAGGCTCCTGACGCCCAGCCCGAACGGCACCAGCCCGAGCAGCCCGACCCACTGATCGGGCACGACCGTCAGGCCGAGCGCGGCGACCGCCGACAGCGCCACCAGGATCGCGATCCCGGCATACTGGCCGGCCCAGATGTGCCAGGTCCGCGGCCTGCCTGCCGCCCTGGCGGACAGGAACAGCACGGTCAGGATGATGATGTCGTCGATGTTGGTACCGGCGAACATGCCCGCCGCCGTGCCGACCGTCGCCCAGAGCTCCGCCACGCCTGACGAGCCTAGTGGGGAAGAATGAGCGCCGTGGAAGCCCGTATCGCGATATTTCCCAATACAGAGCCGGGAACGACCGGCCGGCGTGCCAACGACCCCGACCTGCTCCGCTCCGGCGTCGAGGAGGCCGTGGCCCGCGGCGGCGGAGCCGTCGTACCGCCGGCCGAGGCCAACGGGTTCGTATGGCTCGCCCCCGGCCCGCCCGGCCTGCTCGGCGAGGCCCTGGACGGCAGCCCGGACGTCCGGTGGGTGCAGCTGCCCTCGGCGGGGGTCGAGAGGTTCGCGGCCACCGGTGTCTTCCAGCGCCCCGTGACCTTCACCTGCGCGAAGGGGTCCTTCGCCGGGCAGGTGAGCGAGCACGCCCTCATGCTGATCCTCACCTGCCTGCGCGACGTCTCGCACCAGGCGCGGACCCCGCGCTGGTCGTCCACGAATCCCCGCTCTCTTGAGGGCCTCAGCGTGACCATCCTGGGCGGCGGCGGCATCGCCGAACGGCTCGTCCGGCTGCTACGGCCCTTCGACTGCCACGTCCGGGTCATCCGCCGCCGGCCGGACAAGGTCGAGGGGGCCGACGAGACGTTGCCGCCCTCCGCCCTGGCGGGCGTGCTTCCCGGCACCGACGTCCTGGTGCTGGCCCTCGCCCTGACCCCCGAGACCAGGCACGTCGTCGGCGCGGCCGAACTGGCGCTGCTTCCCGCCCACGCCGTGGTCGTCAACGTCGCGCGCGGCGCGCACATCGACACCGGCGCCCTCGTCCGGGCGCTCGCCGAGGGGCGCCTCTCCGCCGCCGGCCTGGACGTGACCGACCCCGAGCCGCTCCCCGAAGGCCACCCGTTGTGGAGTGACCCGCGAGCCCTCATCACCTCGCACAGCGCCGACTCGGCGGACTACGTCATGCGCATGCTGTGCGAGCGGGTCGAGGAGAACGTCCGCCGCTTCCGCGCCGGCCTGCCCCTGGACGGGGTGGTCGACCCCGCCACCGGCTACTGACGGCACGGGCCCGTCCGTCCACCACGCCGGGTTCACGCCTGGGGCGAACAATGGGGCTCTCGAGCCGACGGGCGGCTCGGCGGCTGCCAGGATGGCCGCATGATGGAGCTGAACGGACGTCCCGTCACACCCGGCGAGCTCGGCACGCTCGCGCTCTACAACTACGGGCACTTCACCACCATGCGGGTGGAGGAGCTGCGGGTCCGGGGTCTCTCCCTCCATCTCGACAGGCTCCTCGGCGACTGCCGGGTCCTGCACGGCGTCGACCTCAATCTCGAACGGGTCCGCCATCTCGTCCGGCGGGTCGCCGCCTCGGCGCCGTCTCCGGTCATCGTGAGGGTCACCGTGTTCGACCCCGAGCTCGACCTGGCCCACCCGGCGGCCAAGGCCCAGCCGGAGATCCTCGTCACCACAAGGCCGGCCCCCGCCGACCTGGCCCCGCTGACGCTGGGGGCGGTCCACTACGAGCGCGACCTGCCCGAGGTCAAGCACACCGGGCTGTTCGGCACCGTCTTCCACAGGCGGCTCGCCCAGCTCGGCGGCCACGACGACGTCCTGTTCGTCGACGGCCGGTCCCGCGTGACCGAGGGCCCCTCCTGGAACATCGGGTTCGTCCGCGCCGGTCGTGTCCTGTGGCCGGAGTCCGACCGCCTCAACGGCGTGACGATGCGCCTTCTCAGCGACGTCATGCGCCGCGCCGGCATCCCCTTCGACGCCGCCGGCATCGATACCGGCGACCTGGCCACGATGGGCTCCGCGTTCGTCACCAACGCCGCCATCGGCCCGCGCCCCGTGCGCTCGATCGACGGGGCCGAGCTGTCGGTGGACGAGCCGATCCTCACCACCCTGCGAAGGGAGTACGCCGCCATCCCCGGCGACCTCCTCTGACGCGCGAGCCGGCTACCCGTGGACGGGAGCGGTGCCGGTGGCGGTCGCGATGAGGTCCTCGTAGACGGCGGGGTCGGTGGTGAAGGCGCCGAGGCGGACGGTCTTGTTGTCACCGTGGTAGTCGCTGGAGCCGGTCGCCCGCAGGCCGAGATCGCGGGCAAGGAGGCGCACGTGCTCGCGGTCCTCGGGCGCGTGGTCCACGTGGTCGGCCTCCACCCCCCACAGGCCCGCCACCGCCAGATCGGCGATCAGATCGTCCGGCACGATGTGACCCCGGCTGCCCGCCCTCGGATGGGCCAGCACCGACACGCCGCCCGCCTCGTTCACCAGGCGGATGGCGGTCAGCACATCCATGTCGGCCTTCGGCAGCCGGTACCGCTTCCCCAGCCATTCGGGGGCGAACGCCTCGTCCACCGACCCGACCAGGCCCCGCCCGACGAGCGCCCGGGCGATGTGCGGGCGCCCCACGGTGCCGCCCGCCGCGTAGCCCCGCACCTCGGGGAGCGTGATGTCGATGTCGTCGGCGTTCAGCAGCGCGACGACGTTCTCGGCCCGGATGTCACGTGACCGGCGCACCTTGGCCAGCTCCGCCACCATCGGGTCGTAGGTGGGGTCGAACAGGTAGGCCAGCAGGTGCAGCCCGATCGAGGGCCCGCTCCTGTACCACCGGCCCGACAGCTCCGCGCCGCGCACCAGCGTGAGCCCGGGAGGGACGGCGGCCGCGGCGGGCGCCCATCCGGCGGTGGTGTCGTGATCGGTTAGGGCCACCACGTCGAGCCCCGCGGCGGCGGCCTGTCGCATCAGGGCGTCGGGCGTGTCGGTGCCGTCGCTGGCCGTCGAGTGGGCGTGCAGGTCGATCCGCATACCCCCGAGCCTCTCAGTTCGAGGACCCCGACGTGCGGCCGAACCCTCCCTTCGGCAAGCCCGGCCCGCCATCGCTCGGCGACCAAGCCCTCGCCGGCCGTCTAGTCGTGTTCGTGGTCTCCGCGGCCCCGGGGCGGGCCGTCGTTCCCGGCCAGGCCGGAGATGCGGACGAGCAGCCGCGTGAGCGCGGGGGTGCGGGTGAGCAGCCCTTTCTCCTCGGCGTCCGCGAGCTTGTGAAGGACGTCGCGGACGCGGTCGGCCGCCCTGCGCGCGTCGTGCCCCTTGTTCCTGCCGCGGTCGTCCCACCGGCCGGCGAGCGTGGACCGAGCCTCAGCGATCTTGTGCTGCACGTCGGCGGCGACCTTGGGGTCGAGCCTGCCCTGGGCGGCCGCCAGGCGCAGCGCCTGCGCCAGTTGAGCCAGCAGGACGCGCGGGTCGTCCGAGAGCGGTTCGTGGCTTTCCGCCACCGCGGAGGCGGTCGCCGTGGGCCGTGGCGACTCCGCGACACTGGGCGGCGCCGACGGGACGGACGGGGACGCGCTGGTCTCCGATCGCGCGGCCGTGCCCGTGACGTCCGAAGCCGGCCGGAGGGCGGCGATCGCCAGCACCACCACGGCCGCGAGCGCGACCCCTGCCGCCGCCATCACGGGCTTGCGCCTGCCCGGGCGCATGGATGCCCAGGCGGCCCGGCCCACCCCGCCCGCCTGCTCGGCGGTCAGCGGCGGCAGGACGCTGGTCGGCGCGGGCACACCGGGATGAACCGGCGGCACCGGGCGAACCGGGGAAGAGAGCTCCTGGTGGGGCGGCGGCGGCATGGTGCGAGTCGGCGCGGGCCCGTACGGCGCCCGCGGGGGCGGGGCTTGTGGGGGCGGGACGGCACGCCCGGGCGCCCGTGATCCCGTGGCCAGCGAGTGCGCGACCTGGTCGGCCCCCGGCCGCGCGCCCGGCTCCTTCTCGAGCAGGCTCAGCAACAGATCTTCCAGCGCGGGCGGCACGTCCGGCCTGAGCCGGCTCGGCGGCACCGGCGCGAGCTCGACATGCTGGTACAGCAGTGCGGGCAGGGTGTCCGCGCGAAAGGGCGGGTGCCCTGCCAGAAGCTCGTAGAGCACGCACCCGAGCGCGTACATGTCGGACGCCGGCCCGGCGTCCCTGCCGAGGGCCCGCTCGGGCGCGAGGTAGGAGCCGGTGCCCACGATCAGGCCAGTGCCGGTCAGCGCGGTCGCCGCCCGGTCGGCCAGGCGGGCGATGCCGAAGTCCACGACCTTCACCGTGCCGTCCGCCGCCAGGAGCAGGTTGCCGGGCTTGACGTCACGATGGATCACACCCTGCCGGTGGGCCGCGGCCAGGCCGGACGCGGCCTGGAACCCGATGCGGGACACCTCCCGGGGGGTGACACTCCCCACTTCCGCGAGGCTGCGCCCGTCGATCAGCTCCATGACGAGGTACAGGCGGCCCTCGGCCTCGCCGAAGTCGTGGACGGCGACGACGTTGGCGTGGTTCAGGCGGGCGGTGGCCTGCGCCTCCTGCCGGAACCGCGCGGCGGCCGAGGAGTCGAGAGACGCTGCCAGCAGCAGCTTGACCGCGACCAGGCGGTCGAGGACCTCGTCCCTGGCCCGCCAGACCTCCCCCATCCCCCCGCGTCCGAGAGGCTCGTCCAACCGGTACCGAGCCGCCAGAAGCACCCGAGACGCCTTCCTGATCGATGGCCGGCACATTGTCGCCCCGGTGCCGCGCGAACGGGCCGGGCCCGTCGC
>NZ_JBFBIK010000072.1:0-37842 GCF_040685555.1 Sphaerisporangium sp. NPDC088356 | reverse complement strand
GCCGACGGTGTAGAGCACGGCGTGCTCCTGGTCGGGGGTGCGGCGCATGAAGAAGCGCCGGTCTCCCCGCCACGCGGGAGCGCCGACCGTGCCCGAGCGCACCAGCTCGGCGATGCGGGCACGGAAGCCCTCGCGCGCCTGCGACGCGGCCATCGCCTTGGTGAACAGCTCGCCCTGCGCGTCGAGCCATTCCTTCACCGCGGGCTGCTCGGAGTCCTCAAGCCAGCGGTACGGGTCGGGCACCGGCGTGCCGTGGTAATGATCCACCACGTCGTCACGGCGTGCGTTCGGGTACGGCTCTCGCGTCATGTAGGCGAGCTTATGGCACCCCCGTTACCAGTCGTGAGACATCGTTTTGGCCAGCCCTTCGCTTGTGGCGGAAGCGGCAGATCATCACGGTTCAGGAGTGATCTTTGCCTAATAGGTTTGCTAAGCGGGGTGAACCGGACATAAACCGGAAGGCGGGGTCCGGAAGACACGACCGTTAATTGGGGTGGCGGGAGAGTCGACCGAAAGGCCACACTTGCTGAAGGGCGGTGCCGTGGAACCCATCCGCTGGGCCGTCCGGCGGAGGTCCACGTGACGGAAGCATCTGGAGCCCAAGACGACGGGCCGCAAACCGGGGTGTGCCGCGGCGCATCCCCATCTACGGACTGCACGGCGGGAGATGCCCGCTGATGCGCCAGGTCCTGCTACTCAACGCCACTTTCGAGCCGCTCACCACTCTCAACCTGCACCGAGCCGTGGTGCTGGTGATCAGAGAGAAGGCGGATGTCGTGCACCGTGACGGCCGGGGGGCGGTGCTGCGCTCGGCCTCGTGCACGGTGGACGTGCCGTCGGTCATCCGGCTCCGGCGCTACGTCCGCATCCCTTACCGATCACGCATCCCGCTGACCAGGGCCGCGCTCATGCGCAGGGACGACTACCGCTGCGCGTACTGCGGCCAGCGCGCGGAGACCATCGACCACGTGCTGCCCCGCTCCCGAGGCGGGCTGCACACCTGGGAGAACTGCGTCGCCTCCTGCATGCCGTGCAACCACCGCAAGGCCGACCGGCTGCTGGAGGAGATCGGCTGGTCCCTCCGCGTCACTCCTGTGGTGCCACACGGCGTCCACTGGCGGCTGATCGGCGCCCAATTCGACGGGGACCCCCAGTGGGCCCCCTACCTGATAGAAACGGCCGCCTGACCCGGCCCCACATCGGTCCCTTGGAAGCGCTCCTCCCTCACCCGTCCCGAGGGGCCTGGGACGTCGTACCCTGATGGCATGCCGCGTTATGACTACCGCTGCCGTGCCTGCGGATCCACGTTCGAGCTCTCCCGGCCCATGGCGGCCTCGGGTGAGGCCGCCCTCTGCCCGGAGGGGCACGAGGACACCGTGAAGCTCCTGTCCACGGTCGCCGTCACGGGCGGCGCCTCGGCGCCTCGCCCCAGCGGCGGTGGCGGAGGTTGCTGCGGCGGCGGCTGCTGCGGCTGACCCCACCGAGCGTCCCCCGGCGACCCGGCGACCCGCGCTGGCCCACCCAGCGTCCTTTGCCGGCGCGGCGACCCGCGCTTACTGCTCCCCACCCGGCGTCCATTGGTGTCCCGGCGACCGGCGTGGAGTCGGTCGCCGGGCGTGACCGGCCGTTGAGTGTGAGGGCCGGGGCGGTCAGGCGGAGCGGCGGTCGGTTACGCGTGAGGGAGTGCGGCTGGTGTGGCGGTCGGTGACCTTCCTTCGCTGGAACGGGAGGTAGCGCTCGGCGCGGTGAGGACGGGCGGGCACCAGCGTGGGCTCGACCGCCACGATGCGGTCGAACCGGAAGGCGCGGATGCCGGCCTTGGTGCGGCACCACCCCACTAGATACCAGTGATCGCGGTGGACGAGGCAGGTGACCGGCTCGACGTCACGGGACGTGACCCGGCCGCCGGCGTCGCGGTAGTGAAGCCGCACCACCTGCCGGCCGGTCACGGCGCCCGCGATCGTGCGGGCACGCCTCGCCACGTCGGGCGGCAGCGGCGTGGTGAGGGTGTCGAGGGTCTCGGCGATGACGTCGTCGCCGAAGTCGAGGTTTTCGAACACGTTGCGCAGGCCCCGGCGGGCGGTGACCGCCTGGGGGCCCTCCCCCAGATGGGCCAGAGACAGGGCGAGAGCGGCGATTTCGGCGGTCGTCAGGAGCGGCGTGGTGACGTTGGCCATACTTGAAGACTACCCGCCGCCACCGACATTTTTCGAACACCGGACCTCGCGACGGCCATCCGGGAGGCGACTGTTCTTTACCTCGGGGTGACGGCCTACTGTCCCCTGGGACCGCCGCGGGAGAACGGTTGACGCGAAAGTGAGTGGTACGGCTCACGCGGAGCCGTACCACTCAGATGATCAGCGAGAGAGCTGGGACAGGTCGCGTGAGGCGCCGGTGGAGGCCGAGGTCGTCAGCGCGGCGTAGGCCTGCAGGGCGGCGCTGACCGGCCGGTCGCGGTCGCGTGGGCGGTAGCTGCCGAGGTCGGCCAGCAGCCGCTCGCGGCGCGCGGCCAGGTCGGCCTCGGAGACCTTGAGCTCGATGCCGCGGCCGGGGATGTCGATCTCGATAAGGTCGCCATCCTCCACCAGGGCGATGATGCCGCCTTCGGCCGCCTCGGGGGAGGCGTGCCCGATCGAGAGGCCGGAGGTGCCGCCGGAGAACCGCCCGTCGGTGACCAGCGCGCACGCCTTGCCGAGCCCCTTGCCCTTCAGGAAGCTCGTGGGGTAGAGCATCTCCTGCATGCCCGGACCGCCCTTGGGGCCCTCGTAGCGGATGACCACGACGTCACCGGCCGAGACCTTGCCGCCGAGGATGCCCTCGACGGCCTCCTCCTGCGACTCGAAGACCACGGCGGGACCGCTGAACCTCCACACCGACTCGTCGACGCCCGCCGTCTTGACGATGCAGCCCTCGGGCGCGATGTTGCCGTAGAGCACCGCGAGGCCGCCGTCACGGGTGTAGGCGTGCTCGATGTCGCGGACGCAGCCCTCGGCGCGGTCGAGGTCGAGCGACTCCCACTGGGCGTTCTGGGAGTAGGCCTTGACCGTGCGCATGTTGCCGGGCGCCGCGTGCCAGAGCTCCAGCGCCTCCTCGGTCACGCCGGGGGACATGGGGTCCCACTCGTTGAGGAACTCGGTGAGGGAGGCCGCGTGGACGCTGTGGGTGTCGCGGTTGAGCAGCCCCGCCCGGTCGAGCTCGCCGAGGATCGCGGGGATGCCACCCGCCCGGTGGACGTCCTCCACGTGGTACTTCGCCGTGGCGGGCGCCACCTTGCACAGGCACGGCACGCGCAGGGAGACCTCGTTGATCTCCTTGAGCCCGAAGTCGACGCCCGCCTCGCGGGCCGCCGCCAGCAGGTGCAGGATGGTGTTCGTCGAGCCGCCCATGGCCACGTCGAGCGCCATGGCGTTCTCGAAGGCGTCGCGGGTGGCGATGCTGCGCGGCAGCACCGACTCGTCGTCCTGCTCGTAGTAGCGCTTGGTGATCTCGACGATCTGGCGCCCGGCCTTCTCGAAGAGCCCCTTGCGGGCCTTGTGGGTGGCGAGCGTGGTGCCGTTGCCGGGGAGCCCGAGGCCGATCGCCTCGGCGAGGCAGTTCATCGAGTTGGCGGTGAACATGCCGCTGCACGAGCCGCAGGTCGGGCAGGCGGCCTCCTCCATCTCGAGCAGCTCGGCGTCGGAGACGCTGTCGTCCGCCGCGGCGACCATGGGGTCGATCAGGTCGAGCTTGCGGCCCGACGTCGTCTTGCCGGCCTCCATGGGACCGCCGGAGACGAAGAGCGTTGGGATGTTGAGCCGGAACGCGGCGAGCAGCATGCCGGGGGTGATCTTGTCGCAGTTGGAGACGCAGATCAGCGCGTCGGCGCAGTGGGCGTTGACCATGTACTCGACCGCGTCGGCGATCAGCTCGCGGGAGGGCAGCGAGTAGAGCATGCCGCCGTGGCCCATGGCGATGCCGTCGTCGACGGCGATGGTGTTGAACTCGCGCGGGATGGCCCCCGCCTCGCGAACGCCGCTCGCCACCACCTCGGCCACCTCGCGAAGGTGCACGTGGCCGGGAACGAACTGGGTGAAACTGTTGGCCACCGCGATGATCGGCTTGCCGAAGTCCTCGCCGGCTACCCCCGTGGCGCGGAGGAGGGCACGAGCCCCGACCATGTTCCTGCCGTGAGTGACCGTACGAGATCTGAGGGCCGGCATGACCGTTCTCCCATCCGACGACGCTGAGTCTTCAAATGGTACGGCCACCGCTCGCCTGACGAGACCTGCGGTCCACAGCGTGGACATGCCGCCCGGCGCGGGCAGGTCCCGCAGGCCGGAGCGCATCGGGGGGGACGGCGGCGAGGGATGAGATCCTTCGGGATTCCCGGGGGCAGTGGTGGACGATGACGGGAACCCCGAAGGACCCTCTAGGCGGTCAGCTCTCGGGGTAGCGGGCCGGGAGGACCTGCTCAGCGGCGGCGTAGATCTCCTCGACTTCGTCGCTGGTCAGCGAGCGCTCGCGATTGGTGATCCATTTGCGCACGCGGCTGCCGTCGAAGACGTCGACCTCGCGGATGTTGAGGATCTTCCACGGGATCGCCGGGCCGTAGATCGCGAGGGACGGCACCACGGTGACCTCGCGGCCGAGCTCCCTGGTGATCAGCTCGCTCGCCTGGGACGCCTCCCAGCGGGCCTCGTCGAGGCGCGGCTTCTGGTTGAACGGCCCGTGGAACAGCTTGCGGTGCGACTGCACGCGTACCGGGAGCCGCTTGTCCCATTTCTCCGAGTCGACGGCGTACACCCCGGTCGGGCCGACGACCAGGTGGTCGATCTGGGCGTCGCTGTCGGGGATGGCACGCGCGTGCAGCGTGAGGTAGCCGCTTCTCTCGAGCTTCCTCAGCTGGGCTTCGGTGCGCCGCTCGGCGGCCGAGGCGCGGCGCCAGGGCGCGACCGTTGAGGCCGTACGCGCGCGATAGACGGTGTCGGCGATCGCGGCGATGATCGCCGCGACCAGGCCGAGCCGCCAGCTCCACATCGGGATGCCGACGACCAGGCCCGCACCGGCGGCGATCAGGGCGCGCACCCGCAGATGCCGGTATCTGGGCTGTTGAAGCAGCCCGAGCAGGGACGCGCGTTCGATCGGCGCGTACGTCGGCTCAGGAGCTGGGGGCCGAGATTTCGGCTCCGAGGGACGCTCACTCACCCATATGGGTGACGTATTGTGACCGTCATCAGGTTCTAGACCGGAATCCACGTAACTCACGGTAGTTGACGCTCAAGAGCGTGCCTAGTGTTGGCTAGTTCACATTTTTGTGGCCGTCCCTTCCCGCATTGTAAGGCGAAAAGCCGGGTATCTAACTCTTTTCTCTCTAGATAACCGGTGCTCACAGGCCCTACTGTGCGGAAGCGTGGCGCACATACATGATCTTACAGCCCTGGAGCAGGCGGCGGCCGTGCGATCCCTGGAGCTGTCTCCGGTAGAGATCACCAAGCACTATCTGGAGCGCATCGAGCGGCTCGACCCGGAGGTCGGGGCGTTCGTCACGCTGACCGCCGACCGCGCGCTCGACGAGGCGCGAAAGGCCGAGGCCCTCGCCCTGGAGGGCGCCGATCTGCCCCCGCTGCTCGGCGTGCCGATTCCGATCAAGGACCTCAACCTGGTCAAGGACGTCCCCATCCACTTCGGCTCCGCCACCTACGAGGGCTTCGTCGCGCCCGTCGACGACAGCGTGGTCGAGCGGCTGCGGGACGCCGGCACGATCATGCTCGGCAAGACCGCGACCCCCGAGTTCGGCCTCCCCTGCTACACCGAGACGTACGTGTCGCGCCCCTCCCGCACCCCGTGGGACCTCACACGGTCGGCGGGCGGTTCGAGCGGGGGAGCGGCGGCGGCGGTCGCGGCCGGGCTGGCCCCCGCGGCGCATGGCAGCGACGGGGCGGGCTCCATCCGCATCCCCGCCTCGGTCTGCGGCCTGTACGGCATCAAACCGACCCGCGGGCGCATCTCCTTCGCGCCGATCGTCCCCGACCTGGCGGGTCTGTCGACCAACGGCCCCATCGCGCGCACGGTGGCCGACGCCGCCGCGCTCCTTGAGGTCATGGCCCACAACCAGCCCGGTGACCTGTACGTCGCGCCGCCGTCGCCGGTCGGCTTCACCGAGGCGGTCACGCGCGAGCCCGGCCGCCTCAGGATCGGCAGGAACGCCACGCCCGTGGTCCCGGGCTCGAAGGTGCATCCGGACGTCATGGAGGCCTACGAGAAGGCCTCGGCGCTGCTGGAGTCGCTCGGCCACGAGGTCGTCGACATGCCGCCGCCGTTCGACCCCTCGATCGTGAGCGAGTTCGAGAAGCTGTGGTTCTGCTTCGCCTGCATGCACCCGGTGGACCCCTCGCTGGAGCCCAAACTGCGCCCCCTGACCAGGTGGCTGAGGGCACGGGGCTTCGCGACCACCGCTCCGGAGTTCCTCCAGGCTCAGGCCACGCTGCAGACGGCGACGCGCTTCGGGTTCCTGGTCATGAACGAGTACGACGCGGTCCTCAGCCCCACCGTGACCCAGCCGCCGGTGCCCGTCGGCTGGTTCGAGGACGTCGAGGACCCCGAGGAGACGTTCCACCGCATGGAGCGGTTCGCCCCCTTCGCCGCGATCTACAACGTCAGCGGCCAGCCCGCCGTCAACCTTCCTCTGCACTGGACCGATGGGGGCCTGCCGATCGGTGTGATGCTCGCCGGGCGGTTCGGCGACGAGGCCACGCTCATCTCGCTCTCCGCGCAGGTCGAGGCGGCGGTGGGCGGGTTCTGGGCCGATCGGCGGCCCGCCGTCTGGTGACCGGCGGTCACGACGCGGCGCCGCGGGCCACCGGGCCGGCGATCAGCGCGACCAACTGGCCGGCGACGTCCGCCAGGAGCGTCGAGGGCTCGATCGTCGTGCCCGCGATCGCCGAGAACAGGCTGGGCAGGCCCGGCAGGGGAAAGCCGTCGTCGTGGGTGGCGCGGTGGCCCACGCCGTTCTTGTCCAGGTGCGCCCGGCTCCGCGCCCAGGCGTCGAGCACCTCCTCGGACGAGGGCACGCCGAAACCGTGACCCACGGGCGCGGCGTGCCGCAGCCGTACCAACGGGGTCTCGGCGAACGCGAGCGCGACCTTGCAGCGCAGGCCGAGGCTCTCGCGGGCCTCGGCGGCGATCCACTCCATGGCCGTGCACGGCCTGCGGCACTTGGCCACGCACGTCGCCATCGCCCCGGCGAGCTGGCTGTGCTGGCGGTCGAAGTAGGCCCGCCAGCCCTCGGGCGGCTCGTGGGCGACGCGCAGCGTGCGCTCGGCGGCCGACTTCTCGGGCTTGGTGTGGTCGCACTCCCGGTCGCCGATCACGCCGAACCGGCTGCCCTCGGCGCGCAGCCCCTCGGGCCAGCGCGCCGGATCGCCCGCGTGCCCGAGCGCCGGCTCGAAGGCCAGCAGCGGCAGGTACTCGCCGGCGATGTGCAGGGCCGCCATCACCGAGCTGAGCTCGCGCCGCTCCCAGCGGACCTGGATGACCTCCAGCAGCAGCCCGTAGGCGGGCCTGAGGGAGGCGAGGGCGCCGCGCGGCTGCTCGCGGGGCGTCTGGGGCATGTGGCAGTCACGCGCGCGGCGTCTCAGAGCGCTGGGGACGGTTTTCGCGTCGACCTCCGTGGCGAAATCCTCGGCGTCGAGCGTGAGCAGCCGCTGGCCGAACTCGCAGAGCGCCGGGATCAGCACGGCCTCCGGCACGACCTTGGGAGCAAGGGCCCCAAGGTCGCCGAAGGCGTACCGCCGGGCGAGCTCGGTGAGAAGATCGAGGGGCGATTTCACCTGGTAACCCTCTCACGCGACCGGCGATCTCCCCTCCATGCGTGCCGCCGCGGTGAGGGCCAGGTCGACGAGCGCGTCCTCGGGCGGCGGGCCGGCGGGGGAGTGCACGTGGATCGCGAAGGTGCCCTCGCTCGTACGCGCGGAGACCACCCCCGGGTAGAGCATGGCGCCGGTGCCCAGTCCGGAGATCTGGCGTCCCTCGACGCGGGTCAGCAGGTGCCCGAGGACCATCAGGTAGCCGCCCCTCGCGCCGGACGCCGCGTGCACGTCCACGGTCACCGGGGTCCCGCCGGTCGTCTCGTAGCGGCACGACCGCACGGCCAGCCAGGGGGGCGTGGGCAGCGCCTCGGTGTACGGCCCGGCGGGGCCGACCGTGATGCCGAGTGCCCGTCGCAGGTCGCCGGGCGTGACCAGAGCGGCCGTACGGCCGTCCGCGCCCCCGCCGCCGGAAGCCTCGGCCCCCGCACCCGCCGGGCCGCCGTGGCCGATGCCCTCACCGGTCCCCGTGAGCGCGCCGCCGCCCGCCCCTTTCACCGGAGCCTGGTGCGAGCGGCCGAGGACCGGCACCTCGCCGAGGTTCTCCGGAGCGTTGAGGAGCAGCTCGCCGGTGTCGTCGTACGATGACGCGTCGCGGTGCCGCGAGCGGTCCAGGACCTCGATCTCGTCGACCCAGCCGATCCTGCGGCCGACGCGCGCCCTCACCCGGTCGCCCTCGGCCAGCCGGCTCCACTTCCCCTCCTCGATGCCGAAGGCCTTGACGTCGCGCAGGTGCCCGTCGTCCAGCGCCACCCAGTAGGCGTACTTGGGCTGGTTGTCGCCGTTGGAGCCGACCTGGATGGCGCGCAGCCGTACGATCTGGCCCTCCATCTCGGTCTTGCCGGTCAGGTCCGCGACGGCGAAGGCGATCGGCACCGCGGCGGCCGCGGCGGCGCCCAGGTAGGCCACCGGCGTGACCAAAGACTCGGGCCAGCCGAGAAGTGCCCGGGCGACGACGCCGAGCAACCAGAGCCAGAACCCGGTCGCGAGCCCGGCGACCAGGCCGCGCCCGATCGTGGGCCACGGCGGGCGGCCCCACATGATGCGCCGCGGATAGCGGACGTTGACGACATGCCACATGCCGCCGTAGTCGGACCAGGCCCGCTTGTCGTCGGCGGGGACGCTGATCGGCAGGCTGGTCACCGCGCGTCTCGCCAGGCCGAGGGCCGCCGCGTAGGCCAGATGCCGCCCCCAGATGGTGACGCCCGCGGCCGGCTGCTCGGCGAACCCCTGGTTGGCGGCCAGGTGCGCGCGCACCCCCATCCAGTAGCCCGCGACCCTGGCGCCCTCGGCCGTGCCGCGCTCGCCGTTCAGCTTTCCCATCAGCGAGGTCAGCAGCGCGAAGCCGACGATGGCCGCGCCGAAGCCCCCGTCCTTGTGGCCGGTGTCCGCCGTCGCGCTCACCGCGACGCCGAGGGCGGCGGCAGGCACCGCGGCGGCGACCGTGAGCAGGGCCGCCTGGGCCGTGCTCCAGCGGGCCCGCGACAGGCCCTTCTCCCGCGCCTCCGCGATCACCTTCCTGCGGAAGCTCTTCCACCAGCGGGTGAGGTTCCTCGCGCCCTCGGCCAGGGCGCCGGTGGCCACGACCCCGTCGGTCGCGAGGGACCGCACGTGGTCGTGGACCAGCTTCTCGTACGCCGTGAGCGGCGTGCGGGGCTCGCGGAGCCGTACGAGGGACAGCTCGGGGCCTATCTCCTCGATCTGCACCGCGCCCTTCGCGGCCAGGTCGAGCAGGGTGGCGGAGGCGGCCTCGTCACACAGACGCCAGTTGCCGGTGATCAGATCCACCAGCGCGGGTGACTCGTCGCGAAGCTCGCTGGTGGGCGGCCCCGGGTCGATGTCGGGGTTGCGCGTGGAGAAGGCCAGCGTGGCCAGCAGGAGCAGCCAGAGGCCGAGGGCGGCCACGGCGACGAGTACGTAGATCATCGCGGGGCGGCGTCAGAAACGGACCTGGACCGGGCCGCGCTCCTCGCCGGGCGCCTGGAAGTACTCGCGCTGCTGGAAGCCGGTCATGCCCGCCACGATGTTCGCCGGCACCGTCTGGATGCCGTTGTTGTACGCCAGGACGGCGTCGTTGTAGTACTGCCGGGAGTAGGCGATGCGGTTCTCGCTGCTGGCGAGCTCCTCCTGCAGTGCGGCGAAGTTCTGGTTGGCCTTCAGGTCGGGGTAGGCCTCCGCGAGGGCGAACAGGTTCTTCAGGGCGCCCGAGAGGATGTTCTCGGCGGCGGCCTGATCGTGCGGGCCCTGGGCGGAAACGGCTTGCCGCCGGGCGGCGATCACCGCTTCGAGGGTCTGGCGCTCGTGGGAGGCGTACCCCTTCACGGTCTCGACGAGGTTCGGGATCAGGTCGTGGCGCCGCTTGAGCTGCACGTCGATCTGCGCCCAGGCGTTGTCCACCGCCCCTCGCTTGCGAACCAGCCCGTTGTAGGTCGTGACGACGACGAGGATGAGGACGAGGGCGAGGATGCCGACGACGACGAGGGTGATCAAGGGGGGCCTCCCTGACGTACGGTGACAGCGCGCACAGTAGACCTGCCGTGGCCCGCTGTAAACGGATGCTGCCGGTTCTGGCCCCATAGCACCGTGACGTGCTTGCAACCCGCTTACAACGCCGTTGATAAGCCGACCGGCCCGCCTGACGTCCAACCGGACTTGGACATCGGGCGGGCCGGGCCTCAAGGAGGGTGTGTTCCTCGGGCGGGCGGGCCGGGCCCCGGCCCTGGGGCTCGGGCCGGCCTGCGGGGATGTGGCGGGAGGCGGGCCTCAGGCGGCCGAGGCGTCCTTGGCGCGGGCGCGCAGGGCCCGGCTGATGCTGTCGGCGCCCTCCAGCAGGAGGCGGCGCAGCGCGTGCGGAGGCTCGGAGGAGGAGATGTAGTCCTGAGTCTTCGCCACCGTGCCGGCGTCGATCAGCAGCGTGGGGTAGCAGCCGGTCGCGAAGCGCTGGGCGCTGTCGGAGGTCCAGCTCTTGTAGATGCGGCCGACCTCGTCGAAGAAGCGATCGCCGTACGGCTGGAGCAGGTCGACGTGGTTGGGGTCCATGAACCCGACGACGGTCGAGCGCAGGACCGCGCCGCTCAGCGTGCCTCCGGTGATGGTGGCCCACGCGTCGGCCTTGCTCTCGGCGGTGGGGATCGCCGCCTGGCACAGTGCCGCCGACCGCTCGCCGGTGGCCGTCGGGTCGCGCCGCAGCTCCGCCGCGATGTCGTCGGCGGTGAACACCCCGCCCGACACCAGCGCGTGGATCAGTGTCCAGCGCAGGTCGGCGTCCACGGTCAGGCCCTCGGGGACGGAGGTGCCGTCGAGGATGGCCTGGACGAAGGCCAGGTCGCCGGGGGAGGTAGCGCCCGCTGTGAAGGCGTTGACGTAGGCGAGCTGGTGGTCGGAGCCGGGCTCCGCGGAGCCGATCAGGCCGCGCAGGGCTGCCGACAGCTCGGCGAGGCCGGTCTCGCGCCAGGCCGGGTCGGCGTACTGCTGCGTGGAGACGCGCGCCTGGCGGATCACCGTCTGCAGGACCGTCATGTCGGTGACGGCGTGGATGTTGGAGGTCACCAGCCGGACGTAGTCACGCGTCGCCATCTCGGCGTCGCGGGTCATGTCCCACGCGGCCGACCAGCACAGGGCGCGCGGCAGCGACTCGGTGAAGCCGGCGATGCCGCCGTCGATCAGCGTGCGCAGGGAGCGCTCGTCGAGGCGGATCTTGGCGTAGGTCAGGTCGTCGTCGTTGATCAGGACCAGGTCGGGCTGGACCTCTCCGACCAGCTCCTGGACTGGTGTGCGGGCGCCGACGACGTCGAGCTCGACGCGCTTCACACGGACCAGGGCGCCCTCGACCCGGGAATAGAGGCCGATGGCGACGCGGTGCGACCGCAGGGTCGGGTAGTCGGCCGGGGCCTCCTGCAGGACCTCGAAGTTGAGGAACCGGCCCTCGGGGTCGACGCTGAAGGACGGGCGCAGCGTGTTGACCCAGGCGGTCTCCAGCCACTCCTTCGACCAGGACGACAGGTCGCGGCCCGAGGTGCGCTCAAGGGCCGTCAGCAGGTCCTTCAGCTCGGTGTTGCCCCAGGCGTGCTCGCCGAAGTAGTCACGGACGCCGGCCAGGAAGTTGTCGAGCCCGACGTAGGCCACGAGCTGCTTGAGGACCGAGGCGCCCTTGGCATAGGTGATGCCGTCGAAGTTGACCTCGACGGCCTGCATGTCGGGGATGTCGGCGGCGATCGGGTGCGTGGAGGGCAGCTGGTCCTGGCGGTAGGCCCAGGACTTCTCCACGTTCGCGAACGTGGTCCACGCCGTCTGGCCCCAGCGGGTGGCCTCGGCCTGGCACAGGACCGACATGTAGGTCGCGAACGACTCGTTCAGCCACAGGTCGTCCCACCAGCGCATGGTGACCAGGTCGCCGAACCACATGTGGGCCATCTCGTGCAGGATCGTCTCGGCGCGGCGCTCCACCACGGCGTCGGTGACGCGCGAGCGGAAGATGTAGTCCTCCAGCAGGGTCACCGCTCCGGCGTTCTCCATCGCGCCCGCGTTGAACTCCGGCACGAACAGCTGGTCGTACTTGCCGAAGGGGTAGCGCATGCCGAAGACCCTGTGGAAGAAGTCGAAGCCCTGCTTGGTGACCTCGATGACGTTGCCTGCGTCGAGGTGCTCGGCGAGGGAGGCCCGGCAGAAGACGCCGAGGGGGATGCCGTCGTGCTCGTCGCGCACCACGGCGTACGGCCCGGCGATCAGGGCCGTGATGTATGTCGACATGACCGGGGTGGGCGGGAAGTGCCAGCGCTTGGCGGTCTGCAGCGTGCCGTGGCGGCCGCGGTGCTCCTCCAGCTCCTCGACGGAGTCGGGGGCGGCGTTGGAGACGACCTCCCAGTCGGAGGGCACGAGGGTGGTCAGCTCGAAGGCGGCCTTGAGGTCGGGCTGGTCGAAACAGGCGTACATGCGGTGGGCGTCGGCCGTCTCGAACTGCGAGTGGAGGTAGACCTTCTGGTCCACGGGGTCGACGAACCGGTGGAGGCCCTCACCGCTGCGCATGTAGGTGCAGTCGGCGTCGATCTGCAGCTCGTTGCTCGCCCAGAGGCCCGAAAGGGGCAGACGGCCCGTCTCCAGGTCGTAGGCGGTCACGTCGATCTCCGCGCCGTTCAGGACGGCCTTGCGGACCTTCGCCTCGGCCAGGTCGATGAACGTGCTCGCCCCGGGCTCGGTGCAGGAGAAACGGACCGTAGTGATGCTCTCGAACCGCTCGTCGCCTTCGGTGAGGTCGAGCTCGACCGTGTAGGAGTCCACCTTCAGCAGTCGGGCCCGCTCCCGGGCTTCGTCACGGGTCAGGTTGCCTGCCACATCCGCTCCTCATCACGACTCTCCCCCGCCCCTTCGCGAGAGGGATGCATGAATCCTGCCACGTCGGGCGCCCTGATGGCGCACCGGAACCATGGGGAACGGCAGGCTGGGAGACGGATAAGGGGTACAGGTGGGGAAGATCTCCTCGCCGATTCCTACCGGAATACAAAGGAATATAAATCGCCGCGGAGCCGGTTGTGGCTGCCGTGGCATTGAACCACTTCGGAATCACGATCAGGGAAGCTGGCCATGACTGAACGAACCCCGGTGGACTTCTGGTTCGACCCGTTCTGCCCATGGGCGTGGATGACCTCCCGCTGGCTGCTGGAAGTGCAGGCCGTACGGCCCGTCGAACCGCGCTGGCACATCATGAGCCTCGCCGTGCTCAACGAGGACAAGGACATCCCGGACGAATACCGCGAGATGCTCAACAACGCCATGGGGCCGGTCCGCGTGCTGCAGGCCGCGGCCGACAAGTACGGCACCGACATCCTGGGCGCCCTCTACACCGAGCTGGGCGTCCGCATCCACAACCAGCGCCGTCTCCAGCCGAGCGACCCCGAGCAGGAGTTCGACACGGCGGCGGCCATCCGCGAGGTGCTCGCGGAAGGCCTCGAGGCCGCCGGGCTCGACCCGCAACTGGTGGACGCCGTCGACTCCACCGAGTTCGACGAGGCCGTGCGCCGGTCGCACAACAAGGGCATCGAGCTGGTCGGCCAGGAGGTCGGCACGCCGGTCATCGCCGTCGACGGAGTGGCCTTCTTCGGCCCGGTGATCTCCCCCGCCCCCAAGGGCGAGGCCGCGGGCAAGCTCTGGGACGGCGTGCTGCTGGTCGCGGGCACCGACGGCTTCTTCGAGCTGAAGCGCTCCCGCACCAGGGAACCCCTCTTCGACTGATCGGCCGAGCCGCGGTCCCGCCGCCCGCCCGAGGGTTGCGACCTTGTGGACAACCATGGTCAACTCAAGCCGTTCCCCAAGCTTGACCGTACTTTCAATTGGGAAGGCGACAGGATGTTGGCGACCGCGCGGGACCACATCCGCTGGACGCGCACCCGCCGGGCGGTGGACGGACACCGCCCGGCGGCGCGGCTCCTCGCCGCCGGGCACTCCGCGTGCAGGGATTGAGGAGTATGCGTCACCTTTACGTGCAGGGAGCCTGGGTCCCGTCCTCGTCGGGTGAGGGCATCGACGTGGTCAATCCCGCGACCGAAGAGGTCGTCGACCGGGTGCCCGCCGGGTCGGCGGAGGACGTCGGCAGGGCCGTCTCCGCGGCACGCGCGGCCTTCCCCCAGTGGTCCGGCACGGCTCCCGCCGAGCGCGGCAAGATCCTCCGTTCGGCGGCCGACCTGCTGAAGGCCCGCGCCGAGGAGATCGCGCGGATCATCGCCGTCGACCTGGGCGCGCCGTACGCCCTGGCGCTGAAGGTGCAGACGCTGATGCCCGCAGGGGTCCTCGCCGAGTACGCGCGGCTGGCCGAGGAGCACGGCGAGTCCGAAAGGCGCGTCGGCAACTCCCTGATCCTGCAAGAGCCGGTCGGCGTCGTGGGCGCCATCACCCCGTGGAACTACCCGCTGCACCAGGTCGTGTGCAAGGTCGCCCCGGCGCTCGCCGCCGGCTGCACGGTCGTGCTCAAGCCGAGCGAGGTCGCCCCGCTCGCGGCCTACGCGCTGGCCGAGATCCTCCACGAGGTGGGCCTGCCCGCCGGCGTGTTCAACATGGTGAGCGGGTACGGGCCCGTCGTGGGCGAGGCGATCGCCGCCCACCCCGACATCGACATGGTGTCCTTCACCGGTTCGACCCGGGCGGGTCGGCGGGTGTCGGAGCTCGCCGCCCCCACGGTCAAGCGTGTGGCGCTGGAGCTCGGGGGCAAGTCCGCCAACGTCATCCTCCCGGACGCCGACATGGGCGCGGCCGTGAAGGCGGGCGTGGCCAACGCCTTCCTCAACTCCGGCCAGACGTGCTCGGCCTGGACGCGCATGCTCGTCCACCGCGACCAGTACGACGACGCCGTCAGGCAGGCGGTGGCCGCCGCGTCCGCCTACACCGTCGGCGACCCGTTCGACAAGGACACGCGCCTCGGCCCGCTGGTCTCGGCCGCCCAGCGCGACCGGGTGGTCCACTACATCAACCGCGGCCAGGAGGAAGGCGCACGCCTGGTGGCGGGCGGCGCCGACCGGCCGCTGGAGCGCGGCTACTACGTCGAGCCGACCGTCTTCGCCGGGGTCGCACCGGGCATGGCGATCGAGCAGGAGGAGATCTTCGGTCCCGTCCTGTCGATCATCCACTACACCTCGGTCGACGAGGCGGTGGACATCGCCAACGGCACGCCGTACGGCCTGGCGGGCGCGGTGTGGGCGGCCACCGAGGAAAGGGCTGTGGCCGTGGCGCGCAGGCTGCGCACCGGCCAGGTCGCGATCAACGGCGGCCGGTTCAACCCCTCGGCCCCGTTCGGCGGCTACAAGCAGTCCGGGAACGGGCGTGAGCTCGGAGAGTTCGGGCTGGAGGAGTACTTCGAGGTCAAGTCCCTGCAGATGTGATCCGAAGGGCTGGTGTCCCCCCATGAAGCCGTCCGGTACACCGGCTCGCCGGGTCAGCGCGTTCGACATCGCGCTGGCGCTCGGCGGGCTGCTTCTCGTCCTGCTGGCGGTGCAGAACGCCGGCCCCGCGGTCGCGGCCCTTCGCGCCGACGGGGTCCAGGGCACCTTCACCGCGCAGCGGCTCGACTGCATTGAGCATCCCGGTCACGAGCAGTGCAACTGGGTCGGCGCGTTCCGGTCCGGCGACGGCAAGGTCGTACGGGAGGGCATCGCGTTCTACGGGAGCGAGCGGGGAACGTTCACGCCCGGGGCGAAATCCCCGGCGTTCGACACCGGCAGGCTCGGCCATGTGTACGGCCCGGGCGGGTCCAACGAGTGGGTCGTCGTCGCCGCCCTGCTGGTCGTCGGCCTCGGCCTGGCGCTGCGGCCCCCGCTGAAGTCGCTCCGCCGCCGAGGCCCGGTGGAGGCCTCCTCGCCGGCCCCCGGCGAGGAGGAACAGGCCGCTGACGGCGTGAGATAGACGCCCGAGGGGCTGGACGGGCGCCAGGCGGCCGGAAACGGTGCGCCGAGGGGGATTTCCGCACTACGGCTTCATCGCGACTGTGAGGCGGGCTCAGGGCGTCTGCAGCAGGATCTTGCGCGCCGCGTCCTTCGCCAGACGGTCGACGTAGAGGACGCCGTCGAGGTGGTCGTTCTCGTGCTGGAAGCAGCGGGCCAGCAGCCCCCGCGCCTTGACCTTCACCGGGCGCCCGAGCCGGTCGAACCCGCGCACGGTCACGCCGGCCGCCCGGGGCGTCCTGGCGTACAGCGGCTTGCCGGTGTCGCGGCCGGGAACCGACAGACACCCCTCCTCGTCGATGACCTCCTCGGCGTCGTCGACGACGAGCTCGGGGTTGACGACGTGGCCCTTCCGCCCGCTGGCGTCGTACACGAACAGCTTCTTGGAAACCCCGATCTGGGGGGCCGCCAGGCCGACGCCGTCGGCGGCGTACATCGCGTCCATCATCTCGTCGATCAGGCGGCGCAGCTCCCTGTCGAAGCTCGTGACCGGCTCGGTGGGGGTGCGAAGGACCGGGTCACCGATCACGCGGATCTCACGCATGAAGCTCTCCTGTAAGGGGTCATCTGGCTAGCCGCCTATTACTGTAACGGAATCCGCGCCGGTGGAACCCCTCCCTGCGAAGATCACCCGGGAGCGGCGCGGCCGGATGGACCAGCGGTGCGCGTGGCTGCGACAATGGCCCCGTGCGCGTCTACATCGCCGCCGACCACGCCGGCTACGAACTCAAGAACCACCTGGTCTCCTGGCTCAAGGATCACGGCCACGAGGTCGTCGACGACGGTGCCTTCGTCTACGACGCCGAGGACGACTACCCCACCTTCGTGTTCCGCGCCGCCGAGGCCGTCTCCCACGACCCTGGCAGCTTCGGCGTGGTGATCGGCGGCTCGGGGAACGGCGAGCAGATCGCGGCCAACAAGGTGCGCGGCATCCGCGCCGCCCTGGCCTGGAGCGAGGAGACCGCCTCGCTCGCGCGCATGCACAACGACGCCAACGTCATCAGCCTCGGCGCGCGCATGCACTCGGTGGAGGAGGCCACGCGCTTCGTCGAGGTCTTCCTGAGCACCGAATTCTCGGGCGACGAGCGGCACAGGCGCCGCATCGCCCAGATCTTCGCCTACGAGACCACCGGCGTGATCCCGCCCCTGCCGGTCTGACCGGCGGGGGTCCTAGCCGTCCCTGCGGCGGCGGGGGTCCGGCTTGCGCTGGGGTTCGGCCTTCCGCGGCGGCTCCGGCTTGCGCGTGGGATCCCCCTTGCGAGGGGCCTCGTCACGCAGGGGTCGTCTGTCGGCGGTGTCCTGGTGGTCGGGAGTCGGGCGCGAGACGTCTCGCGCCCTCATCGCCGTGATCGCGGTGATCTGCAAGCTCTGCAGTGCCATGCCCGGATCCTAGAACGCGGGCCGCGGTTCCGCTCAGAAGACGAGACCGCCCCAGGGCTTGGTCTCCCACGACATGGCCGCGGAAAGCGCCCGTATCGCGCCCGGCCGGGTCTCGCGGATGACGCCTGCCGCCTCGTACGCTCCGAGCGTCCGCCCGCCGAGGTAGGCCGCGCCGAGCACGTTGACGGGAAGCTCGATGTCGGCGGGGTCGTTCGTACGGGCGCAGGTCGCCCCGGTCGCGTCGGCGGACAGCCGCCAGCGTCCCGCGTTCCAGGGGCATACGGCGTCCTCGACGTCGATGACCACGTCCACGGGCGCCGAGTAGGCCCGGTCGGGCAGGGCCCTGCCGGTGTCCACGACGCGCACCCACATCTCGTCGAGCCAGCCCGCGTTGAGCATGCGCGGCTCGGCGAGCAGGTGCATGATCGGGTCGTCGGCCGGGCGGCTCGACGCGTACACGTGGGAGCACAGGTCGCGGTCGAGCACCTGCCTCCACAGCAGGGCGTAGGCGGCCGGGTCGAGGCCGAACAGGTCTTTCAGCTGGACCTGGCCGTCGGGCACGTCGTGGTCGGTGTAGTCCGCCTTGAGCCGGAAGAGCGCGTATCCCCTCGGGCCCGCGTCGTCCTCCACGATCAGGCAGCGCAGCGTGCTGGCCCCGCGGCGGGCGCTCTCGTCGTCGGCCAGCATCGCCTCCCACCGCGCCGGAGTCCGGGCGTACAGGCCCGGGCGGGTCGCGAGGACGGCCTCGAACACCTTCTCGATGTCGGCCCGCGCCGCTGCGGGCCGTACGGTCCGCAGCCTCAGCGAGGGGTCGGACGGCGCGTTCCGCACGAACTGGGAGCCCCGCTTGGGGATGTTGAGGAACAGGTTGTCGGCGGCCCTGCCATAGCCGAACCTGCCGTAGATCGCGGCCTCGGAGGCGTACAACGCCGCGACCGCCTCGCCGTTCTCGTGGAGATCGGCCAGCTGGCGCCGCATCAGCGCGGACAGGACGCCCACGCGCCGATGGGAGGGCAGCACCGCGACGCCCGTCACGCCGCACACCGGCCTCGGGCCGCCCGGGACGGTCATGGTGAAGGTCAGCCCAAGGGTGCTGCCGACCAGCCGGTCGCCGTCGAAGGCGCCGAGGGATCTGTCCCACTCGACGAGGGCCCTGAATCGCTCGGCCCGGGGCCCCGCGGTGTCCTCCGCGAACGCCTCTTCGTCGAGCTCAAGCCACTCGCCCCACTCTGAGTCCTTGATCGGGCGGATGGCCGGGCTTGGTTCCGTGTTCATCCGATTAACGTTATGGCCGGGCAAACAGGATCGGCCACCTAATATCCCCGTTTAATGATCAAGGTCTTGGTCAAGTCGGCTGCCTAAAGTGCAGACGGGCAGATAGAGTCGGGTGCATCATGACTTCCCGTCCGGCGCCGCTGATCCCCCCACGGCTCCGCGCGATCCTGGTACGCATCCCGTTCCTGGTGCGGATCGTGCGATTCCTCCGCAGGGGACCGCTCGCGCGTGACCGGAATCTCCTCATCACCCTGAGCGTGCTCACCCTGCTGCTGGGCGGGCTCGCCGCGAGGGTGTCGACCGAGTGGTTCTCCCCGAGCCTGTTCATCCTCGTCATCCTGGTGGGCGGCCTGCAGCTCCGGCTGCGCAGCCTCGTCGTCCTGGCGGGAGCCGTGGGCGTCGCCCTGGGCTACATCGCGGCCGTCCTCGGCGTCGGGTCCGTGGGCGCGGGGTTCCTCGTGACCATCGGGTTCACCACGGTCCTCGCGTTCCTGATGGCCCGCACCCGCGGGAAGCTCGGCGTGCAGGGCCTGCGCGGCGACGTCATGCTCCTGGAGCTCAGAGACCGGCTCAAAAGGCAGGGAGAGCTGCCGCAGCTCCCGGCCAAAGACTGGGGCTCGCGCGTCGTGCTCAAGCAGGCGGGCGGCTCGTCCTTCGGCGGCGACTTCCTGGTCTCCATGCGACACGGCAACATCCTGGAGATCGCGCTGGTCGACGTGTCAGGCAAGGGAGTGGACGCCGGCACCCGGGCGCTCATGCTCTCCGGCACCTTCGGAGGGTTGCTCGGTTCGGTCGACTCGTTCCTGCCCGCGTGCAACGCCTACCTCCACCGCCAGCCCGAGGGGGAGGGGTTCGTCACGGCGGTCCACCTGCGCCTCGACCTGTCCACCGGGGCGTATGACATCACCTCGGCCGGTCATCCGCCCGTGGTCAAGTTCGACGCGGGCACCGGCACGTGGCAGGTGTCGGCCGCCAAGGGCGTGGTCCTGGGGGTCGTCCCCGACCTGCACTGCGAGCCCGACAGCGGCGTGCTCCACAAGGGCGACGCGCTCATGCTGTACACCGACGGCCTGATCGAGCAGCCCGGCCGCGACATCGACTCGGGGCTCGACCGGCTGCTCGGCGAGGCCGAGCGCCTGGTGCCCTCGGGCTTCCACGACGGCGCGCGGCCGCTGGTCAACTCCATGTCGGCCGGGCACAACGACGACTGCGCCCTGATCCTCATCTGGCGCCCGTAGCGTTCCGCGCCGTTACAGCCAGCCCGCCTCGGCCGCGATGCGCACCGCGTCGCCCCGGTTGCGCGCTCCGGTCTTGCAGATGATGCGCGACAGGTGGTTGCGGACCGTTCCCACCGACAGATAGAGCTTCGCGGCGATCTCCTTGGAGGCCGCTCCCTGCGCCGCGATGCGGAGCACGTCGAGCTCGCGAGGGGTCAGAGGGTTGTCCGCCGAGGTCAGCGCCGCGATGGCGAGGTCGGAGTCCACGGCCTTGCGCCCGGCGGCCACCCGCCGGATGCCGTCGGCGAGGTGCTCCGGCGCCACGTCGATGCTGAGGAAGCCGAGCGCGTGCGCGGCGAACGCCTTTCGTACCTGCCCCGGACTTGGCTGCGACGACAGCAGGAGCACCTTGCAGCCGGGGGCCTTCTCGTGGAGGCGGGCGGCGGCGGTGAGGCCGTCGACGTCGGGAAGGTCCACATCGATCACAGCCGCATCCGGGCTGAGCTCCAGGGCCGCCGGCACGATGTACGCGCCGGAGGCGACATCGGCGATCACCCTGAGATCCTTCTCCCCGTTCAGCGATGCCACCAGCCCTCGGCGAACCAGCGGGAGATGTTCGGCAACAAGGATGCGTATCAAGGTGCTCCCTTGGGTGGCCTTGGAACAGATCCGGCAAATAGTGCTTCGCCGATTCATATCCCACGGTGTCTACATGATTGCTTACCGTCAATGCAGTCTCCCGATTCGGTCCACCTCGCGCAAGTCACTCCTACGGTTGATCGTTGATAGCCGATTTCGCGGCCCGGCCGGAGTTGCCGCCGAGTTCGGTTACTCTCAGACGGGGCAATGTAAACAGAAGGCATCTTCTCCGCAGGTGGGGGTAGCACCTATGAGCTGGCTCATCGTGGCCGGGTTTCTCATCTTCTTCCTCGGGATGGCCTTGTCCATCGGCCTGCACGAGGTGGGGCACCTCGTCCCCGCCAAGATCTTCGGGGTGAAGGTCACGCAGTACATGGTGGGTTTCGGGCCCACCATGTGGTCGCGGCGCCGTGGCGAAACCGAATACGGCATGAAGTGGATTCCGCTCGGCGGCTACATTCGCATGATCGGCATGCTGCCCCCGAAGCCCAACGACGATCCGACCAAGCTCCGCAGCATGTCCACCGGGCCCTGGCAGGGGCTCATCGAGACCGCCCGTCAGGCGTCGCTGGAGGAGATCCGGCCGGGTGACGGCGAGCGGGTCTTCTACCGCAAGCCCTGGTGGCAGAAGATCATCATCATGTCCGGCGGGCCCGCCATGAACTTCGTGCTGGCCTTCGTCCTGTTCGCCATCATCATCATGGGGTTCGGCGTCCAGGTCATGAAGCCGGTCGTGGCCGAGGTCTCCAAGTGCGTCATGACCCAGGCCGAGCAGGCGAAGGGCCAGAAGTGCACGCCCTCGCACCCGCTGACCCCCGCGGCACTGGCCGGCCTGAAGGTGAACGACAAGATCGTCTCCCTCGCCGGCAAGCCGGTGGCCTCCTGGGAGGAGGCGACCAGCGTCGTCCGGGCGCACGGCGCCGGGCCCGTCGCCATCGGCATCGAGCGCGGCGGCAAGCCCATGACTCTCAACGCCAACCTCGTCGCGCAGGACCGCCCGTCGGTCGACGACCCGACCAAGATCGACAAGGCCGTCGGCTTCCTCGGTGTGAGCCCCACCGTCGTCCTCGAGAAGCAGGGCCCCGGTTACGTCGTCGGCGTCATGTGGGACGTGACCAAGCGCAGCGCCCAGGCACTCACGAGATTCCCCGAGAAGCTCGTCGGCGTCTGGCAGGCGGCCTTCGGCGGAGGCGAGCGCGACCTCAACAGCCCGATGAGCGTCGTGGGCGCGGGCCGCATCGGCGGCGAGATCGCCGCGGCGCCCGTACCGGTGGAGAACAAGATCGTCGGGTTGCTCCAGCTGCTCGCCGGGGTGAACCTCGCGGTGGGCCTGTTCAACCTGATCCCGCTGATGCCCCTCGACGGCGGCCAGATCGCCGGAGGCCTCTGGGAGGGGCTCAAGCGTGGGTACGCCAAGGTGCGCCGACGTCCGGCCCCCGGCCATGTCGACATCGCCAAGGCGCTGCCCCTGACGTATGCCATGGCGGCGGTGCTCCTGGTCATGGGCACCCTGCTCATCTACGCCGACATCGTCAACCCGATCCGCCTGTCGGGCTGACCGGCAGGCCCACGGCGATCCGAACAGGTGATCGATGTTCTAGGGTGAGCACGTGGAGATCGAGCCGTCGCAGGCGCTGGAGCGGCTACGACGCCTGTGCCTGGCCCTGCCCGAGACGAGCGAGCGGCTGAGCCACGGCGCGCCGACCTGGTTCGTGCGTGGCAAGAAGACCTTCGTGACGCTGGCCGACCACCATCATGACGACCGCCTGGCCTTCTGGTGCGCGGCGCCGCCCGGCGCCCAGCAGGCGATGGTCGCCGAGGAGCCCGAGCGGTTCTTCCGCCCGCCCTATGTCGGGCATCGTGGCTGGCTCGGCGTCTACCTCGACGTCCCCGCCGACTGGGCCGAGATCGCCGAGATCGTCACCGAGGCCTACCGCCTGATCGCCCCCAAGAGCCTCACCGCCCGGCTCGGCTGACCACCGGCCGGCCGGTGGCTAGTACATCGAGATGTGGACATGGTCGAAGTGGTTCGCGGTGACGCCGCCACGGTTCGACATGGCACGCCAGCCGGGGAATCCCAGGTTGTAGATCCGCTGCTTGTAGATGACGTACTTCACGCCCAGCTTGCGGCCGTTCTTGATGGCCCACGCGGCGATCTGGTCGCCCAGCGCGGCCTCCCCGGCCGAGGGCATCGCGCCGCCTGAGCTCAGCATGAAGTCGCATGCGCGGCCCAGCGGGTGCTCACCGCCGTCGTTCTCCGCGCGGTAGCAGCCGACCGGGAAGCCGAGGGAGAAGTGGCTCTTCACCTCGGCCCGCATCAGTCGTGTCCTCGGGGTGATGTTGTCGCCGCCGGTGGGAAGCTCCGGAGCCCACGACCCGTTCGCCCGCTTGCCCGGCGCGGTCGGTACGAGCTGGTCGAGCTTGTCCTTGATCTGCCCGATCAGCTTCTCGGCGTCCTTGCGCTGGCCGGTCACCTCGACGACGTCGTCGCGGAGCTGCTTGGTCAGCTCGGCCGCGTCGTCGGCGGCCTTCTTGCGGGCGTCCCTGGCCGAGGCGAACCCCGCCAGCTTCGCCGACTGCTCGGCCTGGAGCTGCTGCAGCATGGCGGCGTCGCCGTATCCCGGGGCCATGAGCTCGCCCACCATGCCGAGGCCGCCCGCCTGGTAGCGGAGCTGGGCGATGTCGCCGACCTGCCCCTGCGCCGCCTTGAGGTCCGTCTCGGCGCTCACCAGGCGCTCGCGTGCCGACTTCTCGGCCGCCTTGGCCTTGGCGACGGCGACGCGCTTGGCGTTGTACTCGCCGATCAGCTTGTCGACCTTCTTGCCGAGGGAGGCGAGCTGCGACTTGAGTTGTTTCTCTGTGGGTTTCGGCGCGGCGTTTCCCGCCGTCGCCTGGCCGAGCATGAGCCCGGCCGCGGTCAGAACGCTGGCGGCCACGTAGGCGTAGCGGCCCGAAGTCGGGGGCAGAGCCCACTCCTCTCCATCTGCCGACCGGGTTAGCTGACGGGTTCGGGCCGGAGTCGCCCTACCACGAAGTGGATTCACCCCAAGAACCAATGGGTCCCCGGTTCCCAGGCGGGGCACCTGGGATTAGGCACACCAGCCGATACGGCCGGTGTGCGATGGATGGTAGTGGTAAAGCCCCCTTTGTGGCGACTTGGGGGCGGAAATCACCCCAGGTCATCCTGGGACCGGAGCAGCCGGGCCGCCTCCTCGGGGAGGACGTCGTTCACGAAGGCGCCCATCGCGGACTCGGAACCGGCCAGGTACTTCAGCTTCTCCTTGGCCCGCCGGATGCTGAACAGCTGGAGGTGCAGGTAGGCGAGGTCGCGCCCGGTGCGCACCGGGGCCTGGTGCCATGCCGCGACGTACGGCATCGGCACGCCGAACAGGCCGTCCAGCCGCCGGAGCACATCGGTGTAGAGGGGGCCGAAGGCGGCGCGCTCCTCGGCGTCCAGCGAGCACAGGTCGGGGACCTGGCGGTTCAGGTAGACGTTCACCTCGAACGGCCACCGGGCCGCGGCCGGGACGAACGCCGTCCAGTGGTCGTTCGACGCCACCAGGCGCGTCTCGGCCTTCCGCTCGGCAGCGAGCACGTCGGCGAACAGGTTGCCCCCCGTCCGCTCGCGGTATCGCCCGGCGGAGGCCAGCATCTGCCGGGTGCGGGGCGTCACGTAGGGATAGGCGTAGATCTGCCCGTGCGGGTGGGACAGCGTGATGCCGATCTCGGCGCCGCGGTTCTCGAAGCAGAACACCTGCTCCACGCCGGGCAGCGCCGCGAGCTCCGCCGTGCGGTCGGCCCAGGCCGTGAGAACCAGGTCCACCTGCTCGGGGGAGAGGGCGGCGAACGACGACCCGTGCTCGGAGGTGAAGCACACCACCTCGCAGCGGCCGAGGCCGGGCCGTACCTCGCTCAGGCCGCCCACCTGCTCGTAGTCGCCCGCGTGGAAGCTGAAGGACGGGAACCGGTTCTCGAAGACGGCGACGTCGTACTCGGGGGAGGGGATCTCGGTCGCCCGGCCCGGCGCCGAGGGGCACAGGGGGCACTCGGCGGCGGGAGGCAGGAACGTACGGCTCTGCCGATGGCCGGCGACCGCGACCCACTCGTCCATGACCGGGTCGTGGCGCAGCTCGGAGGCCGGAGGACGCGGGGGCAGCTCGCGGGTGTCGGGCGTGCTCCGGTCGGCGTCGTCGCGGCGGTCGAAGTAGATCAGCTCGCGGCCGTCGGCGAGGCGGATGGCCGTGCGCTTCACTGGGCCACCACCTGCGGTGCGCCGGCGGGATCGGTGAGGATCAGGGTGCCGACCTGGTCGGAAAGAGTCGAACCGGCCTCCTCGGGCAGGCCCGTGTCGCTGATCACGACGTGGGCCTCCTCCAGCTTGGCGATCGTGCTTATGCCCACGGTGCCCCACTTGGTGTGGTCGGCGAGCACGACGAGCTGCTGCGCGGCCGCGACCAGCTCGCGGTTCGTCTCGGCCTCCAGCAGGTTGGGAGTCGTGAACCCCGCCCTGAGGTTCATGCCGTGCACGCCCAGCATGAGCGTGTCGACGTTCAGCTGGCGGATGGCGGCCACGGCGACCGGGCCGACCAGCGCGTCCGACGGGGTGCGTACGCCGCCGGTGAGCACCACGGTCTGGTCGGCACGCCCCGACCGGTGGAAGACGTCGGCGACCTGCACCGAGTTGGTGATGACGGTGAGCTCGGGGATGTCGGCCAGGTGGTGGGCGAGTGTCCACGTGGTGGTGCCCGCCGACAGCGCCACGGAGGTGCCGGGGCGTACGAGCTCGGCGGCCCGGCGCGCGATGGCCTCCTTCTCGGCCTGCTGGCGCACGGACTTGGCCGCGAACCCCGGCTCCTCGGTCGACCCCGCGCCCGTGGCGGTGGCGCCGCCGTGCACCTTCTCGATGAGCCCGCGCTCGGCCAGGACCTCCAGATCGCGGCGGATGGTCATATCGGACACCCCGAGCTCGCGGACCAGGTCGGCGACCCGTGCCGCGCCGTTCCTGCGAACGCGCTCGAGGATCGCCTGCTGCCGTTGCTGGGCCAGCATGGTTCTCTCCTCTTCAACAGATTCCAACAAATTATCGCACGTTACTAACGGTCCGATGTTGAAACTTGATGGCGGAGAGCTCACAACGGGGAAGACACACCTATGACGGACGCGGCCCGTGGCCTGTGCACTCTTTGACGTTTGGGCCTTGTACGGCTCAGGCGCCAGGGGCACTGTGGGTGCACGAGGCGCACGGAGAGGAGACCGCGAGATGGGCAGACGCGCGCGCAAGGGCAAGGCCCGCAGGAAGAAGAAGGCCAACCACGGCAAGCGGCCGGCGTCACGCTGAGCGTTCCAGACGCGAGGGTCAGCCGAGCTGCCCGAGAGTGTCCTCGATCGCCCGGTGGAATGTCGGATACGCATAGATCATGGTCTTGAGCTGCTCGATCGGCACCCGCGAGTGCACGGCGAGTGTCAGCATGCCCAGCATCTCGCCCGCGTACGGCCCGGCGATCGTCGCGCCGACCAGCACCCGCTCGTCCGCCACCAGCTTGACGAAGCCGTCGGCCCGGTGGATCCAGCCCCGGGCGGACGAGGAGAGCTCGGTGAACGCGGTTCGTACGGAGATGCCCTTCTCGCGGGCCTCCCGTTCGGTCATCCCCACCGCCGCCACCTCGGGATCGGTGAACGTCACCCTCGGGACGGCGTGGTAGGAGGCGGCAGGCCCGCGCTCGCCGAGGATGTCGGCGATCGCGATCTCCGCCTGGTACATCGCCATGTGGGTGAAGGCGCCCTTGCCGGTGACGTCTCCAAGCGCCCAGACGCCTTCGGCGGCGCGCATGTGCTCGTCGACCACGATCGCGTGCGCGGACTCGTCGAGACCGATCGCGCCGACGCCGAGCGCCGCGAGGTCGGACCGGCGGCCGGTGGCGATCAGCAGCTTCTCGGCCCGGTGGCTGCCGTCCTCGGTCATCACGGTGAAGGCGGCCCCGTGGTGGTCCACCCGCGTGACCTTGGTGCCCGTACGGACCGTCATGCCCTCGCCGTCGAAGACCTTCGCGATCAGCTCGCACGCCTCCGGCTCCTCCGGGCCGAGGATCCGCCCGGCGGCCTCGATCACGGTGACCTCCGCGCCGAAACGGGCGAACACCTGGGCCAGCTCGGCCCCGATCGCGCCTCCGCCGAGCACGATGAGCGACTCGGGCACCTGCTCGGTCTCGATCGCCTCGTGGTTCGTCCAGTACGGCGTGCCCGCGAGCCCGGCGATGGGCGGGACGGCGGCCTGGGAGCCGGTGGAGATCACTATGCCGCGGCGGGCGCGCAGCGCGCGCGTGCCGTCGACCGTGACCTCTTTCGGCCCGGTGATCCTGCCCCGGCCCCGCACCAGGGTGCCGCCCTTGTCGGTGAACCGGTCTGCGGCGACCTTGTCCTTCCAGTTGTCGGTCGCCTCCTCACGGATGCGGCGGGCCACTGGAGCCCAGTCGGGCGCGACGGCCGCCTCGCCCGCCATCCCGGGAATCCGCCTGCCCTCGGCGAGCAGGTCGGCTGCCCGGATCATCATCTTGGAGGGGACGCATCCCCAGTAAGGGCACTCGCCGCCCACCAGGTTGGCCTCCACCCCGGCGACGGCCAGGCCCGCCGCCGCCAGGCGCTCGGCGACATCCTCCCCGCCCGGCCCGAGACCCACGACGATGACGTCGAACTCTTCCACTTCCGCAGCCATGGCCTCCCCCTGCCCAAGGGATATCGCCTCAACACGGAGGCCGCCAAGATCCTCTGAAGGCCCCCGGCGCGGGCCGTCAGCCTCCCATCGGGCCGCCGCGCCACCGGCTCCTCGAAGATGATCTCGTTGACGACGCGACGATCGTCCGCTTCCGGAACATGGAGCACATCTGAGGCTCCCGTCCAACGACGGGCGTGCGGAAAGAAACCGGAAAGCCAGAAGGAAAGAAGTAAGGCCCAGGTCGAGGAGCATGTCCTCTACCTGGGCCTTTATCGTGAGATCGGACGACGGGAATCGAACCCGCGTAGCCGGTTTGGAAGATTGTGGTCCGCGCGACTCTAACCTGCCGCGCCGCAGGTTCCCTCATGGCCTCACGATAGCCGGTATCCCAGTGGTAACCGCGGCCCCAGATAGCGTCGGAGAACCGGCCGGGGCTGCACGCGCTCCGGCCCTGGTGAAAGGCGGTTCGTCATGAACATCGTGGTCTTTGGCGCGGGTGGCCGGGCCGGGCGGCAGGCCGTCGCCGAGGCGCACCGGCGCGGCCACCAGGTCACCGCCGTGGTGCGCGACCCCGCAGGCCACAGCGACCTGACCGATGTGCGGGTAGTGGCGGGCGACGTCACGGACCCGGTGAGCATCGAGCATGCGGCCACCGGGCATGACGCCGCCATCAGCGCCGCCGTGGACCTGTCCGTGTCACCGCATGACTTCTTCACCGAGTCAGCCCGCGCCCTGACCACCGGCCTGGCGAAGGCGGGTGTGCGCCGCCTGGTGGTGGTCGGCCTCGCATCGATCCTGCCCGGGGCGTCAGGCACTCCCTTGATGGACGAGCCCGGCTACCCGAACGAGTACCGCTCCTTCTACCTCGGCCACGCGGCGGGCCTCGACGAGCTTCGGACCTGCGACCTCGACTGGGCGTACCTGGCCCCCGCAGGCGACTTCGACCATGCCGGCACGCGCACCGGCCGGTACCGGAACGCCGAGCATGGCGACCCGGCCAGCCGGATCACATACGCGGACTTCGCCATCGCGCTGCTAGACGAGATCGAGCAACCTCTCCACCACCGCGCCGCCGTCAGCGTCCGGGAGGAGTGATGCCCGAGGTCCACGACAACCCGAACGCCTGGGTCGCCGAGCACATCCGCCGTTTCGAGGAGACCGGCGGTCGACCACGGCCGGGCGTGAACGACCTGCTACTGACGACCCGAGGCCGGAAAACCGGCGAACTGCGCCGCACCGCACTCGTCTACGCGCTCGACGGCGACCGTTACGTCCTAGCGGCCTCCAACCGCGGCGCGGACCACCACCCGGCCTGGTACCTCAACCTGCTTGCCGACCTGTACGTCACCGTGCAGGTCGGTACGGAGACCTTCACCGCACGAGCGCGCCCCGCCACCGCGGCAGAGCATCCACACCTGTGGCGCCTGATGGTGTCGGCCAGGCCGGAGTACGCGGCCTACCAGGAGCAGACCTCCCGGAAGATCCCCGTGGTTCTCTTAGAACGCGTCTAAGACCTGGGCAGTGGCGTTCTGAGCGACCGCCTTGAGATTCTCAAACCTCACGTCGAGCCCCCGCAGTTCCCGCATGGCATGTCCAGTGGACCGCACCGTCATTAGCAACGAAGTCCGGGACCTTCGATCGCCCCTGACCCTGTGCGGTAGCCAGCCAGAGCACGGCGATCGTCGGGCTGTATTTGTACGGCGGCGGCGCGTCCGTGGTCGGTGGGTGAGGTTTGGTGCCGCGGGTGCTGTGTACGGCGGGCGGGCGGCTCCATCAGGGCGGCGCTCATCTACCAGCACGCGAGCAAGGACCGTGACCAGGCCATCGCGCGTGTCCTCGGCCGAGCATTCAAGAGAGCTCAGTATGGCGGGCACAAAGCATCGGGCACGCCACGGGCACGAAAGATCCTGAAGTTTAGGAAACGAAAAGGCCAGGTCGCCGCGTATGGGCTGACCTGGCCTTTCTTCGTTGGAGCGGACGACGGGAATCGAACCCGCGTAGCCAGTTTGGAAGACTGGGGCTCTACCATTGAGCTACGTCCGCGCGAGCCGGTCGCTGTCTGGTCTAGACTTCATCCGGTCGTCAGGACGTAAGCGTACCGGAGATTGCGAGTGCGCGAGCGACCCGACGTTCCGGGGTGTAGCGCAGCTTGGTAGCGCGCCTGCTTTGGGTGCAGGAGATCATCGGTTCAAATCCGGTCACCCCGACGCGCCGATATCCGGCCCCGCCTGGCGCGGGAGCCGGCGGCGGACTCTCATGGATTTCAGCGGGGTTGTGCCCGGTCACGGGCGTCCGAGGCCGGGGCGATGGAAGCCCGGAGGCGGTCGCGAGCCAGAGGGCAAGGGTCGTTGGGAAGTCAGCGGTCGGCGCGGAAGAGCGCCCAGACGGCCTTGCCGCCCTCGTCCAGCGGGTCCCAGCCCCAGCACTTGCTGTAGGTCTCGACGATGTAGAGGCCGCGCCCGTTCTCCGAGACGAAGTCGGGCTCCTTGGGCGTCGGCACCTCGTCACTGGGGTCTGACACCACGAGCAGCACGTGCGGCGAAAGACGAAGGAGCATCAAAGTGATCGGATGCTCCTCGAAGTGCCGCGCAGAGTAGCTCGCGTACCGCACGGCGTTGGTGACCAGCTCCGACACCACGAGTGCCGCGTCGTCGCCGAGTTCCGGAAGTCCCCATCCCCTGAGGGTGGTCCGGGTCACATCACGGGCCGTTTTCACGGAATCGGCCTGGGGGCGCAACGGGCAGGTGGTGGCGTCCTCCCGGCCGCTCGACCGCAACAGCCTTTGGAATCCCACTTCACGGGTTACTTCGAGGCAGTGGGCCGCGGATACGGGCTCCAGCATCCTGCTGATACCTCCCGCTGTCATTGTCAGTCTCCGCAGCCAGTCGTCTCTTTTACGAGTTAGTGCACCTTTAGCCCAATATGCACTAGGCCATCATGGGTCAGTATTGCGGCTTGGTGCAAGACCCAAATGCACGTGCAGTTGCGCTGTGCAGACGCATGAACTCGTACGGATGGGATCTCTGAGTCGTACCGATGCGACGCGTGAAAGGGACGCGCGGACCAGACCTTGTCATGGGGGCCGGAAGTGGTGACACTGTGTTGGCTGGCCTGAGTAGAGAAGGAGGCCGAATGACGCTGTTCCAGCCTGGATCCGGTCCCACGGCCCTCCGCATCCTCCTGGGCTCCCAGCTGCGTCGCCTCCGCGAGCAAAAGGGCATATCGCGCGAGGACGCCGGTCATCTGATCCGCGGTTCCGAATCCAAGATCAGCAGGATGGAGCTGGGCCGGGTCGGATTCAAGGAACGCGATGTGGCGGACCTGCTGACCTATTACGGAGTCGCGGACGGAGAGGCGCGGTCGGCCGTCATGGACCTCCTGGAGAGAGCGAACGAACCAGGCTGGTGGCACCGTTTCAACGATCTCCTGCCCTCGTGGTTCCAGGCGTACGTCGGTCTCGAAGAGGCCACGTCGCGCATTCGCACCTATGAGGTGCAGTTCATCCCGGGCCTGCTGCAGACCAAGGAGTACGCCCGCGCCGTCATCACCGCGGGCGCGGCCGGCCTCGGCCACGCGGAGATCGCGCGCCGCGTCGACCTGCGGGTGGAGCGCCAGCGCATCCTCGACCGCGGCGACGGGCCGGTCTTCTGGGCGGTGATCGACGAGGCCGCGCTGCGGAGGCCGATCGGCGGCGCCGACGTGATGCGCGGCCAGTTGGAGCACCTGCTCGAGCTCATGCGCCTGCCGAACATCACGATTCAGGTCATGCCGTTCAGTTTCGGCGGGCACAGCGCCGAAGGGGGCGCGTTCAGCATTCTTCGTTTCGAAGACAGCGAGCTCCCTGACGTGGTATACGTCGAGCAGCTGGCTAGCGCTCTCTACCTGGACAAACGTGAGGAAGTGGACCGTTACAGCGAGGTGATGGAGCGGCTTTGCGCCGTGAGCACCACTCCTGACGCGACGGTCGACATCCTGCAGAAGATCATCTCTGATGGATTCTGACGCCTGTCGATGACGCCGAAGGTGTCCGCCTGCCCTAGACTGGCATGCGGCGCTGGACACCCGCCACAGTTGAGCACGCCCAGATAGTTGTGCCCGCTGGCCTGTGCACTGAGCCGCCCATGTGGGCGCGGCGCGCGAGCATGTCGCGGTAGCCGTACGGCATGACGCGCCCGCGATCACCAGAAGCTTGATCAAGGAGACCACCCCGTGAAGACCGCTGTCGAGGAGCTCAGCCCGACCCGGGTCAAGCTCACCGTCGAGGTGCCGTTCGAGGAGCTCGAGACGAGCATGCAGGCGGCGTACAAGAAGGTCGCGCAGCAGGTGCGCGTGCCCGGCTTCCGCCCCGGCAAGGTTCCCGCCCGCATCATCGAGCAGCGCTTCGGCCGCGCGGTGGTTCTGGAAGAGACCCTCAACGACGCCCTGCCGAAGCTGTACGGCCAGGCCGTGGACGAGAGCGACGTCTTCCCTGTGAGCCAGCCCGAGATCGAGGTCACCAAGATCGACGACGGCAAGGAGGTGGAGTTCACCGCGGAGGTGGACGTCCGCCCGGCCTTCGACATCCCGGCCTACGAAGGCCTCGAGGTGACCGTTCCCTCGGCCGAGGTCTCCGACGAGGACATCGACACCCAGGTCGACGCGCTGCGCCAGCGGTTCGCGACGCTGACCGGGGTCGAGCGCCCCGCCGGCAACGGCGACTACGTCGTGATGGACCTCTCCGCCACGATCGACGGCAAGAACATCGAGGAGCAGCAGGCCTCGGACGTCTCCTACGAGGTCGGCGCCGGCTCGGTGCTGGAAGGCCTCGACGACGCGCTGGTCGGCATGGGTGCGGGCGACGAGAAGACCTTCACCACGACGCTCGTCGGCGGTGAGAACGCCGGCGAGGAGGCCGACGTCACCATCAACGTGAAGAGCGTCAAGGAGAAGGTCCTGCCGGAGCTCGACGACGAGTTCGCCGGCCTCGCCAGCGAGTTCGACACCCTCGAGGAGCTGCGCGACAGCATCCGCGAGCAGGCGCGCCGCAACAAGCTCGTCGACCAGGTCGTGCAGGCCCGCGAGAACGCCCTGGCGACCCTGCTCGACCAGCTCGACATCCCGCTGCCCGAGAGCGCGCTGAAGGCCGAGCTCGACGCCCGCAAGCACAACCTCGAGCACCAGATCGGCGAGAGCGGCCTCAGCCGCGAGGCGTTCTTCCGGCTCTACCAGACCACCGAGGAAGAGCGGTTCGCCGAGTTCGACGAGAACTCCCGCAAGGCGATCAAGACCGGCTTCCTGCTTGACAAGATCGTCAAGCAGGAGGACCTCGGGGTCAACGAGCAGGAGCTGACCAACTTCGTGGTGCGCCGCGCCATGCAGATGGGCGTCGCCCCGAACACCCTCGCCCAGCACCTCGCCGACAACGACCAGCTCACGCTGGCGATGGTCGAGATCGTCCGCGACAAGGCCAAGACCGTCATCGGCGACGCGGCCAAGGTGGTCGACGAGGCGGGCAACGAGGTCGACCTCAAGGCCATCTACACCGAGCTCAACGAGGCCGACGAGGCCGCCCAGGCCGAGGCCGCCGCCCAGCAGCCGGTCGAGTGACCCTCCGGCCCGCTTGACGTACGCCTGAACAGCGTCTCGTTCAGGCGTTGACGAGCCTTCCCGGCGGCCTGGTTTCCGAACCGGGCTCTCCTCGGAGGCGTGCCGACACGGCTTTCACGACGCCCCCGCCGCACTCTCGCGGCGGGGGCGTCGTCGTCTCACGCCAGGCCCGCAGGTAGATGCATGCACGCATAGGCGAAGCTTGAGGTGATTCTTGCCGATTGCCGGGCAACTCCCGACTGTGGACGCACGTAATCGGGGGGGCAGATGATCGAGGCTTACCTCATCGTCGCCGTGGTCATCGCTGTGATCATGCTGGTCGGCCGTGGGCTGGCGCGGCACTTCGGCATCCCGCAGGCGATCCCCCTCGTTCTGCTGGGAGTCGCCGCTAGCCTGCTGCCGGGCATGTCCAAGGCCGCGGTCGCGCCCGAGGTCATCCTCAACATCTACCTGCCGCTGCTGGTCTACCGCGCGGCGTTCCTGACCGCGCCTCGCGAGACGAAGGAGGACGCGGTCCCGATCTCGGTGATGGCCTTCGGCCTCACATGCGTGACGGCCCTCGCCGTCATGCTGGCGGTGCATCTGGCCGTGCCGCAGGTGGGCTGGCCGGTCGCGCTCGCGCTCGGCGCGGCGGTGTCGCCGACGGACCCGGTCGCGGCTACCTCGATCATGCAGCGCCTCGGCGCCCCGCGCCGCCTGGTGACGATCCTGGAGGGTGAGAGCCTCGTCAACGACGCCGTGGCCCTGACCCTGTTCGGTCTGGCCTTGACCGCGCTCGCCGAGCCGGTCACGCTGGCCGACGGGGCCTGGCTGATGATCCGCGTGGTCGCGGGCGCCGTGCTGTACGGCCTGGTCATCGGATGGGCCGTGGCCCGGTTCCGCCTCTGGATCAAGGACAGCGGCGCGCAGATCGTGGTCTCCCTGATCACGCCGTTCCTCGCCTATCTCCCCGCGGAGCATTTCGGGCTTTCCGGGGTGCTCGCCACCATCACCACCGGCTTCTACCTCGGCATGCGCGCCCATGGGCTGCTCCAGCCCGCCTCCAGGCTCACCGGTAACGCCTTCTGGGACGTCCTGGTGTTCCTGCTGGAGTCCAGCCTGTTCGTCCTGCTCGGGCTGGAGATCCGCCAGGTGATCGCCGGCGTGTCGAACTACTCGGCGGCCTCGCTGGCGGGGACGGCGCTGATCGTCATCGCCGTCATCGTGCTGCTCCGGCTGCTGTGGACGATGGTGGTGTTCCCGCTGGCCAAGTGGCTGCCTGGCAAGCACCTGTCCTTCGACCGCATCGCCAGGAAGGAACGCCTTGTCATGGGCTGGGCGGGAATGCGGGGCGCCATCACGCTCGCCGTCGCGCTGTCGATCCCTCTGACCGCGCCCAACCGGCCGTTGATAATCTTCCTCGCCGCCGCCGTGGTCCTCGTCACCCTTATCGGGCAGGCCACGACCCTGGCCCCGCTGCTGCGCCGCCTCGGCCTCGGGGAGTCGGAGAAGTCGGTCGTCGAGGAGGCGACGGCCCGTGAGGCCACGATGGAGGCCGCTCTGGCGAGGCTCGACCGGCTCAGCTCGGACGGCCAGGTGGACGACCACATGGCCGACGTCTTCCGCCAGCTGCTCGAACTGCGGCTCGACCGTGTACGGGCGATCCTCGACGACGACGGGCAGTCGGGACAGTCCGAAACCCGGTGGCTCCGCAAGCAACTCGCCCATGCCCAGCGGGAGAAACTGGACGAGCTTTACTCCAAGGGCAAGATCAGCGCTGGGACGCAGCGCCATCTCATCCACGAGCTTGACCTGGAGGATCGCCGCCGCGCGTCGGGACCCCCCTGAGCCCCTAGGCACCTGCGCCGTCAGCGAACAGCGTGAAGACGGGGTCTGACCGGTCGGTGCCGCGCGTTAAGGTCACAAGCAAAGCCCATCGATTACGACGCATCGGAAGGTGACGCTGTGACCAGCCCGCCGACCTCTTTCCAGCCCACCAGCTTCGGGCCGGAGTCGCGTGGCCGTGAGAACGGCTCGTTCCGGCTCGAGGACCAGCTATACAACCGTCTGCTGCGTGAGCGCATCGTGGTGCTCGGCACCCAGGTGGACGACGAGGTCGCCAACCGCATCTGCGCCGAGCTGCTGCTCCTGGCCGCCGACGACGCCGACCGAGACATCTGGCTCTACATCAACTCTCCTGGCGGTTCGGTGACCGCCGGCATGGCGATTTACGACATGATGGAGTATGTGCCGAACGATGTCTGCACGGTCGCCATGGGTCTCGCCGCCTCGATGGGGCAGTTCCTGCTGTGCGCCGGGGCCACAGGCAAGCGTTACGCGCTGCCGCACGCTCGCATCATGATGCACCAGCCTTCCGGCGGCATCGGCGGCACGGCCGCGGACATCGCGATCCAGGCCGAGCAGATGCTCTACGTCAAGAAGACCTTGGCCGAGCGCATCGCCCACCACACGGGTCAGCCGCTCGACCAGATCGAGAGGGACTCCGATCGGGACCGCTGGTTCACGGCCGAGGAGGCCAAGGACTACGGCTTCATCGACAACGTCGTGCGCAGCGCGCGGCAGGTGCCCTCTGAGGGCGCCGTCTCCTGAAGGGGCAATTCGTGAGTGATCTGATCCGGCCGGGAGACATCAACGGCCGCTACATCATCCCTTCGTTCGTCGAACGCACCACGTACGGCGTCAAGGAGATGAACCCTTACAACAAGCTTTTCGAGGATCGCATCATCTTCCTCGGGGTGCAGATCGACGACGCGTCGGCGAACGACGTGATGGCCCAGTTGCTGACCCTGGAGTCACTCGATCCCGACCGTGACATCAGCATCTACATCAACTCGCCGGGTGGCTCGTTCACCGCGATGACGGCGATCTACGACACGATGCAGTTCGTCCGCCCGGAGATCCAGACGGTCTGCCTCGGCCAGGCGGCGTCCGCCGCGGCCGTGCTGCTGGCCGGTGGCACCCCGGGCAAGCGATTCGCGCTGCCGAACGCCCGTGTCCTGATCCACCAGCCGTCCACCGAGGGTGGCGGCCAGGGAAGCGACATCGAGATCCAGGCGCGCGAGATCCTGCGGATGCGCTCGCTGCTGGAGGAGATCGTCGCCCGCCATTCGGGCAAGACGCAGGAAGAGGTTCGTCGCGACATCGAGCGCGACAAGATCCTCAATGCCGATGAGGCCAAGGAGTACGGCCTGATCGACGACATCATCCCCTCACGGAAGAAACGCGCCCAAGCCGTGGCTTCCTGAGGACGCGGATCGCACCGGAACGGTGCCCAATTGGGCACGTTCCGGTGCGACTCACCGCTAGGGGGCGCACTGAGGGCCCAGAAGACGGTAACGTCGAAACCTGAGCGGGATGACTTTTCGGACCGAGTCCGCAAGATTCGGATCGCGGAGCAGGCGGTCCCACGCAAAGGAGTATCTGGGGTGGCACGCATCGGCGACGGCGGAGACCTGCTGAAGTGCTCGTTCTGCGGGAAGAGCCAGAAGCAAGTCAAGAAGCTCATCGCCGGACCAGGCGTCTACATCTGCGATGAGTGCATCGATCTCTGTAACGAGATCATCGAGGAGGAGCTATCCGAGTCCTCCGAGCTCAAGTGGGACAGTCTCCCGAAGCCGAGAGAGATCTACGAGTTCCTCGACGCCTACGTCATCGGTCAGGACAAGGCGAAGCGGGCCCTCTCGGTGGCGGTGTACAACCACTACAAGCGGGTGCAGTCCGGCGAGCGCGGCCGAGACGACGGCCTTGAGCTTGGAAAATCCAACATTCTTCTGCTCGGCCCGACCGGCTCGGGTAAGACCCTGCTCGCGCAGACTCTCGCGAAGATGCTGAACGTGCCGTTCGCCATCGCGGACGCCACGGCGCTCACGGAGGCGGGCTACGTCGGCGAGGACGTCGAGAACATTCTGCTCAAGCTGATCCAGGCCGCCGACTACGACGTCAAGAAGGCCGAGACGGGCATCATCTACATCGACGAGGTCGACAAGATAGCCCGCAAGAGCGAGAACCCCTCGATCACCCGCGACGTCTCGGGCGAGGGCGTGCAGCAGGCCCTGCTGAAGATCCTCGAAGGCACGACCGCTTCGGTCCCGCCGCAGGGCGGCCGCAAGCATCCGCATCAGGAGTTCATCCAGATCGACACCACCAACGTGTTGTTCATCTGCGGTGGAGCCTTCGCCGGCCTCGAGAAGATCATCGAGTCGCGCATCGGCAAGAAGGGCATCGGATTCAACGCGATCATCCACTCCAAGGATGAGATCGACGCGTCCGACATCTTCGCCGACGTCATGCCGGAGGACCTGCTGAAGTTCGGCATGATCCCCGAGTTCGTGGGCCGTCTCCCGATCATCACCAGCGTGCACAACCTTGACCGTGAGGCGCTCATCCAGATCCTCACCGAGCCGAGGAACGCCCTGGTCAAGCAGTATCGGCGGCTGTTCGAGCTCGACAACGTCGAGCTGGAGTTCACCGACGACGCGCTGGAGGCCATCGCCGACCAGGCGATCCTGCGTGGCACCGGAGCCCGCGGGCTGCGCGCCATCATGGAGGAGGTCCTCCTCTCGGTGATGTACGAAGTGCCCTCCCGTCAAGATGTGGCACGCGTCGTCATCACCAGGGAGTCGGTCCTCGAGCACGTCAACCCCACCCTGGTCCCTCGCGACCAGCTGAACGCCAAGCAGCAGCGCACGCCCCGGGAGAAGTCCATACCCGGATGGAAGACTTACGAAACTCCGGACATGCTGGTCGAATGCGTCACGTGTGCT